>JAJEDS010000361.1 GCA_022821365.1 Dehalococcoidia bacterium
TAAACAATAACAGGAGGAGGAGCAACTATGGTTATTCGAAGATGGGATCCCTTTATTGAACTGCGGCGCATGCAAGAGAACATGTACCACCTGTGGCGGGGCTTCTCCCAGCCCGTCGGCGGTAACGGCGATATGGAAGGCTGGGCCATCCCCCTGGACGTGGTGCAGGAGGGCGACAGCATCGTGGTCCACGCCTCCCTGCCCGGGGTCAACCCGTCGGACCTCAGCGTAAGCATTGAGAACGACGTGCTGACCATCCGCGGCCAGACCGGCAGCGACAGCGAGCGCCAGGAGGGCAACTACTTGATGCGGGAGAGGCACACCGGCTCCTTCCACCGCTCCCTCCGCCTGCCCGACACCCTGGACGTTGAAAGGGCGCACACGAACTATGATCACGGCGTCCTGACCATCGCCTTCCCCAAGGTGGAAGCCAAACAGGCCCGCCAACTGGCCATCAACGTTGGAGCCGGCGACCACGTTATAGATGAGGAAAAGACCGAAGCCTAGACTCTCCTGAGAGTCAAAAAAGGGAGGGGCCCGCAAGGGTCTCTCCTTACTTTTAGAGGGAGGAGAGGATGAACTCAGGGGTGGTTCCCCGATTAGTCCGGTCCCAATCAGCTGTTCGCTCTAATCGGGGCCGCCGCCTTCATTCGGGAAACTGTTCACGTTCGAGGAGGCTTCCCATTCTGAGACCGTCATACCGGCTTTCGCCCGAAAGACGACCCTTGGGGGCCACTTGTTCCCCCTGACTCTGAACAGTTACTCTTTCAGATTTTGCTTGTTAGCTGCACTGGAAGGTGCTACAATTTTAAGGCTGTCCCGGATTTACGCTCCGGTCCAGCAACCGCATTCCCCAGTAGCTCAGCGGTAGAGCGGGCGGCTGTTAATCGCTAGGTCGCAGGTTCGAATCCTGCCTGGGGAGCCATCCTCTCCCATCTCCTGCGTAACAAAACCACTTTCCGGTTTCTGCACGGGGCCAGGCTAAAGCCCGTCATCCTCCAACTCTAGGAACTCCCGCACCCTCTGCTTGAAGGGTTCCTTGTCGTAGTTGTTGTAGAGGTTCAGCGAGTTTCGCACTGGGTTTCCGCCAAACATGCGCTCGTAGAGCACCTGCCGCCCGCTGAAGGAACTGCACGAGGCATCCCATGCCAGGTGGAACAGCCTTGCCCGGTCCCGGGCGCTGGTGGTGTCGGTGGCCATGTACTGGTGGATCTCGTCAGCTATGTCCGTTCCGAAGTCGGCCTCGGCCGGCAGGGCCATCAGGCTGCTGGTGCCAAGCATCTGGACTATTTCGACCATTAGCGGGTACATGGAACGGCCAAAGATAGTCCGGCCCGCCCGCAACGGTGCCAGCGCGGGACTCATCACGCCCCACCGATTTGGGCTGGCGTCAGCCTCGGAGGCCCGCAGGCAGGACCACAACGTGTCCCGCTGGGTGATCAGTTCCGCCACCTGCTCCTGAACATGGGGAATGGTGCCCGACCCCAGGGTATCGACAATCAGGTCCGACAGGCCCAGCATGAACTCGGCCTTGGCCAGGCAGCGGGTCAACACCTGGTGTCCGGTGTGGGCGTCGGAACTGGTGCCCATGGCGTAGCCGTTGCACAGTTCCACATTCCCAAGAAGGAACACCCGCTCCCAGGGCACAAACACGTTGTCGAAGAAGACCACTGAGTCCATTTCCTCAAAGCGCGACCCCAGGGGATGATTGAAATGGGAGCGGCCCAGGTCGAAGCTCTCCCGACACAGGAACTTTACCCCGGGAGTATCACAGGGGATGGAGAAGGAGAAGGACTGCCGTCCGTCGTCGTCGGCCAGCCGGTGGGACGCCACCGGGTAAATTGCGATCTCGTCGGATATGGGTCCCAGGGTCGCCAGCACCCGGCTGCCCTTGACCACTATCCCGGCATCGGTCTCCTTGACCAGGGTGAGGGCCACCTCTTCGCTCAGGGTGTCGGTGGCGTTGGTGGTGCGCCTCCGCTGCAGGTTGACCAGGGCGTGGGTCAACGCCACGTCATTTTCACGGATGAAATCGTGGTAGTCCTCCACGTTCTGCTGGAACTCCGGACGGTCCTGGGCAAAGTAGCCGGAAGCCCCCGCCCAGGCCGAAAAGATGATGTTGAGAAAGTCCGGGGACCGGCCCATCATGCCGCAGCTGGCCTGGGCCCACCGGGTCATCATAAGGCGGCGGCGTTCCAGGTCTTCCACTGTCCGGGGAACCAGGAATGAAAGGCCCACCGCGTCGCCGCTGCTCGGCGAGGCAAAGGTCATCTCCTCCCGCAGCCCCGGGTCGTGCTGCATGTCGTAAAGGGCGGCCACCGACTTTACTCCGTTTTTCAGCGCCGGATGTGTGGTCACGTCCTTCACCCGCTCGCCGTCAATCCAAACTTCCCGGGGACGGTCCTTCAGTCCGTTTATGTACTCGGCTCCCGTACGTGCTGGCATCGTAAATCACCTCAGCGCAAGGATTGCATTGGTGGCGGGGTTGTTGCCCTACTGGTAACCAACCACGAGATATTGACCAAATGCTACCGTTTGCCGATAGTATAGTACGGTACACCTCTGCTTGGACAATGACTTCAGAGTTTTTCCGGTCCCCGGTCCCTGTAACTGGTGGTATTTCGATGGAATACCACTGCTCCTGGCTGCCCGGTTCTGAGGGACTCAGAACAGGTGGGGCGAAAGTCTCTCCAGCGGAAGAAGGTGAATGCCACCCATCAGGTAGGGGTAAGGTTGCTGCCTGGAGAAAAAAGCAGGCGAAAAACAGGAGGGAGGCCGCTGAATTCGCGGCCTCCCTATCTTGTCACAGGCGCGGCGGGGCTACTGTCCCGGCTGATTCCTCCAGCCCTCTTATCCTTCCGAATTTTTCCACATGTGGCATCCGGTTATTCCCAGGATGATGGGCAGCATCGTGTCCACTACCGCCCAGATCACCCAGGACTGGTGGTTGCCGTCCAGGTAGTCGCTGCCGTTGGCCAGCAGCGCAAACCAGTTATGCAGGAACAGTATGGCGATCCCGGCTGTAACGAAAAAGGCGGCATTTGCCTCAAAATAACCGCGGGTAACGCTGTCACTTTCTGCACCGCCGTCCACGGCCTTCTTGCGCCCATAATTGTAAATCAACCCGATCGCCAGGCCGATCAGCATCAGCATGTCCAGCGCCAGCCACACCGTCATAACGTCAATGGTGTCCGTCAGGAAGTTATTGACGATGAAAAACACCGCCACCGTTATGGCGAGCAGCACCAGGTAAGCCCCAGCCAGCTTCTTCAGTCCAGCCATAAATCCTCCTCTATTCTGCACGGCCTCTGGATGGTTGGTACAACGGGTCGGAATCACGACGCGCAGTGAATCAGGTTGTCCTACCTTTGTTCCAGCATAGCATACCGGTGGTTTTGTCCACTGTTAGCGCCGAAAGCTTCATATAATCTTGGCGCTTCCGGGAGCGAATTGAGCAAGACAACCTATGAGGTAGGCCGGTTGCGCCTGGCTTGCCGCCAGACTAAACTGTCCCAAACCCGATGCCCGAAAAAGGTATCCCCGCCCAACCGGCGACCAGGAGCTATGAAGATGACCACCACCAACAGCAGCCATACGCCAGGCAGCCAGGGCCCTTATTCCCACCGGCCCATGGTGTGGGGCGCCCGCGGCATGGTTGGCGGCGGCACCCAGTTGACTGCCCAGTCGGGAATGCGCATTCTCTGGCAGGGAGGGAACGCGGTGGACGCGGCGGTGGCTTCTGCCCTGGCCGCCGGCGTCATGGAGCCCACAGCCCACTACACCCTGGGCGGCGAGGTAGCATTCCTGTTCTACGACCGGGCCGGCGGCACGGTTAAGTCTGTGGTGGGCCAGGGCTGGGCTCCCCAAGGGGCCACCGTTGACCATTACCTGGAACACTGGGGCGAAATACCCCCGGGCGTTCTCAGCACCACCGTACCCGGCGTCATTTCCGCCCTGTTGGCCATGCTGTCTGAGTACGGCACCATGTCCTTCGCCCAGGCCGCGGAAAGCGCGCTCCACTTCGCCGGCACGGGCTTTCCCGCGTACCAGCTTTTCGTCCGCACCGTGGCCACCACCGAGCGTATGGCCAATCTACGCAAGTACCCGGAATCGGCCCGCATCTTCCTGCCCAACGACCGACCGCCGGAACTGGGTTCCCTGTTCGTGCAGGGTGATTTGGCCCGCACCCTTTCCCTGATGGTACGGGCCGAAGGGAAAGCCCTGGCCGGCGGCGGTTCGCGGGAGGCCGGCATCCAGGCGGCCCGCGACGAGTACTACAAGGGTGACGTGGCCCACCGCATGGTCAAGGCATTGCAGGACTTGGGCGGCCTGTACGACTTGGCGGACTTCGCGGAGTATGAATCTCCGATGGAAGAACCCATATCCGTCACCTACCGGGGCTACCAGGTCTTCACCAACCGCTCCTGGACCCAGGGCATCAGCCTCTTGCAAGCGTTGGTCATCCTGGAGGGCTGTGACCTGTCCGCGCTGGGCCACAACAGTCCCCGGGCTATTCACCTGCAGGCCGAGGCTCTGAAACTGGCCTTCGCCGACCGGGAGCGGTATGTGGGCGACCCCGCTTTCGTGGATGTGCCTTTTGACGGCCTGCTGTCCAGGGAATACGCGGCATTGCGCCGGACACTGATTGACCCGGACAAGGCCCAGGCGACCTACCCGCCGGGCGATCCGCGCAAAATGCTTGCGGTAGACCCAACCTGGGTGGCCAGTCCCCAATCCCGGGAACCAATGGCCGTAGGCGGCGACGGCGACGGCACCACCTACCTGGCCACCGCCGACTCCGCAGGCAACCTAGTGTCTGCTACTCCCAGCAGCTTTGGGGCCCTGGCCCAGGGCATGGTTCTGGGCAACACGGGCCTCCTGGCCAATTGCCGGGGCTGCTACTTCTGGCTGGACGCAGACAACCCCAACGGGCTGGCTCCCCGCAAGCGGCCCCGCACCACGCCCTGCACCTTCATCATCCTGAAGGACGGCGAACCCTTCATGACCCTGGGCACCCCCGGAGGTGACAGCCAGCCCCAGAGTAACCTGCAAACGCTATGCAACATTATTGACTTTGGGATGAACGTGCAGGAGGCGGTGGAGGCCCCGCGGTTCTGCGGCTACAGCTTCCCCCAGTCGCCCTGGCCCCACGAGGAATACCCCAACCTGCTGGAAATCGAGGGCCGGGTTTCCCAGCACGTGGTGGACTCACTGAACGACAAGGGCCACCAGGTCAAGGTGATCGGGCCGTGGGGAGTGCCCAACGGGTTCACGCCCATCTTGGTAAACCCGTCCGACGGTGTCTACCACGGCGGCGCCGACCCCCGCAAGGAATCGGTAATGCTGGGTTGGTAATTTATCCACGAAAAAGCACGAATGTTCACTATTGATGTTTTAAGGCTGATTCCTGGTCTTTCGCGAGTGGAACGGCAAGCAAGTCAACAAAGAGACAAGTCAAAAACCATTAGTGAAAATTCGTTCCCATTCGTGGATAAGAAAAAGGAGAACTCCCATGGCAACCCTGGTAACCGGCGGCACCGGCTTCGTCGGCTCCAACATCGTGAAAGAACTGGCGACCCGGGGCCACGACGTGGTGAGCCTTGACGTCAGTGCGGCGGACGACCTGAACCGCCAATACCTGGGTGACCTGCAGTCCCGCGTTGCCTTCGTAACCGGCAGCATACTCAATCCTTCCGATTTGGAGTCGCTGCGACAGTCCTACGAAATAGAAAAGATTGTCCATGCCGCCGTGTTCACGGTGAACCGGGTTGACCTGGAAACCACCCGCAGCCGCGATATTGTTGACATAAATGTCACCGGTACCGCCAATATGCTGGAAATGGCCCGGGTCATCGGCCCCGAGCGCTTCATCTACATAAGCTCCGGCTCCATGTACGGCATGACCCGGGGGCCGGACCAGTACTTCAACGAGGACGATCCGTCCCGGGCCGATACCCTGTACGGGATTACCAAGGCGGCCAGCGAGGCCATTACCCAGCGGTACGGCGAACTGCACGGCTTCGCCACCGCCAGCGTGCGATTGAGCACACCCTACGGCCCCATGGAGCGGGTAACCGGCCACCGGGACAATATGTCCATACCCCACCAGTGGACCGGCCGCCTGGTCCGGGGTGAGCCAATTGCCCCGGATGATTCGGACGTGGGCCGTGACTTTACCTACGTGCTGGACATCGCTTCCGGTATTGCAACCGTGGTGGACGCCCCGGATTTGCCCCACGACCGCTACAACATCACCAACGGCGTTTGGGTAACGGGCCAGCAGATTCAGGACACGCTGAAGGAACTGTATCCCGATACCATCTTGCTGGAAGAGGGCGCGGAACCCGTATCCAACGTCAGCACCTCTCCGGCCCGCGGCCCCCTGTCCGGCTACCGCCTGTGGCGTGATTTCGGCTGGACTCCCAGCTACGACCTGGCCGCCGGCCTGTCCCACTACGTCCAGTGGCGCCGTGAGTCCGGGTTTATGGACTAGCAACAAAGCCTGCAACTATTCCTTCACCCTTGATGGGGGAAGGTCAGTATGGGGGCGAACCCCGCCACTAACTCCCTGTCCCGAGCATCACGAAGGAAAGAGGAAACTGTTATGGCCCTGCCACCAGATCGTATAGACTACCTGCCCTTAGTCGACCGTCCCGTCATCAAGTGGCCCAACGACGCCCGGGTGGCGGTGTGGATATCCCCCAACGTGGAGCACTACGAATACCAGCCCGTTAACGAGGGCGTCCGCAATCCCTGGCCGCGCACGCCCTACCCTGACGTGCAGCAGTTTTCCTACCGGGACTACGGCAATCGCATCGGCTTCTGGCGGATGTTGGAACCCCTGGACAAGCACGGCATCCGCTGCTGCATCTCCCTGAACCTGGCCGTACTGGAGCACTTCCCCGAAATCGCCGAGGCCATGATGGAGCGGGACTACGACTACATGAGCCATGGCATCTACAACACCCGCTACCTGTACACCTGTACCAAGGATGAGGAGCGGGAGTTCTACCGAGACTGCATTGACACCCTGAAACGCCACACCGGCAAACCCCTGAAGGGAATGCTGGGACCGGCCATTTCCGGCAGCGTCGACACCCCCGACCTGATGGCCGAGGCCGGGCTCATCTACTACACCGACTGGTTCCACGACGACCAGCCAACCCCCATAAAGGTCAATTCCGGCAAGCTCATTTCCGTCCCCTACTCCATCGAACTGAACGACTCTTCCGTGCTGCGCGACAACCACTACAGCGCCCAGTACTTCGCCGACATTTGCAAGGCCCAGTTCGACCGCCTGTACGAGGAGGGCGCGGAGAGCGGCCGGGTGATGTGCATAGCCCTGCATCCCTTCATCATCGGCCAGCCCCACCGCGTGAAGTACCTGGACGACATCCTGGGCTACATAATGTCCCACGATGGTGTATGGCAGACCACCGCCGACGACATTGCCGATTATTACATTGCCAACTACTACGACCAAGCCATAGCCCACGCGCAGCGCCTGGCAGGTTCATCAATAGAATAGCGCTATTGCTTCTTGGATAAATACCCAATGGGAGAAGAGAACCCATGCCCGCCCAACGAACCTTTGGTATGGACCATCCCCACCACGAGTGGTCTCCGGTCATCAGCCGCCCGACGCTACACTGGCCCGACGGTGCGGCCGTCACCCTTTGCGTGGTTATACCCCTGGAACACATGGAGTGGCAGGCGCCACCGGGCAGTTTCCAGGTTGCGCGCCTGGCCGGTGGCTCCGCGCCCCGGGAGTTTCCTGACTATGCCCGCCTGTCTCACCGGGAGTATGGCCACCGGGTGGGCATATTTCGCCTGCTGGACGTGCTGGAAAAGCACGGCATCCGGGCCACCATAGCCATGGACGCCCTGACCGCCGAACACTATCCTTACCTGGTGCGCCACTGCCTGAACCGGGGCTGCGAGATAGTCGGCCACGGCATTTCCGTCAGCCGGATGATTACCAGCAACATGTCCGAGGCCGAGGAGCGAGAATACATTGGCGCTTCCCTCCAGGCTCTTGAGAAGGCCACCGGCGCCGCTCCCACCGGCTGGTTTGGCCCTGAGTACGGCGAGTCCGACCGCACACCCCAACTGTTGGCAGAGGCAGGCCTTACCTACGTTTGCGACTGGGCCAACGACGAGCAGCCCTACCCCATGACCACCGGAGGCAACCCCTTCTTTGCCCTGCCACTGATGTATGAACTGGACGACGTGGTCTCCATTTCCCATAAGCTGATGCCCATCTTCGATTACGAGCGGATGCTGGGGGAGAGTTTCGACGTGCTCAAGGAGGACGGCGCCAATACCGGCAGGCTCATGGCCGTCAACTGGCACCCGTGGCTGGTGGGCCAGCCCTTCCGCATCGGCAGTATCGACCGGGCCCTTTCCCACATCATGGGACAGGGGGGAGTCTGGGCAGCAACGGGTTCCGAAATCATCGACTGGTACCGGCAGCAGGCCGGCTGAGGGAGGTGGTCTATGGCTTCTTCACTCATACGGGGCAGGTATCTGCTCAGCCCCGCATCCGGCGGGGAGACGACGGCGCTGACCGATGGGGCGGTGTACCAGGAAGATGGCGTAATTCGCGAGGTTGGCTCCTGGGAGGACCTGCGCGGTAGGTACCAGCCCGACGAGGAACTGGGCGGCCCGGGCTACGCCATCATTCCCGGCCTGGTCAACTCCCACCATCACGGGCGGGGCGTTACCACCCTGCAGATGGGGACGTGCGACGACTGCCTGGAACTGTGGATTCTTGACGGCTGGGGTCGCCGCCCCTACGACCATTACCTGATGACGCTGTATACCGCCCTGAACATGCTGGAGTCCGGCACCACAACCGTCATGTACAATCATCCCCAGATGGCCACCGCTACCTTGCGGGAGGACGTGGACGCGGTGCTGCGGGGGTTCCGGGACGCCGGTATGCGGGTGGCCTTCTCCAGCTACTTCCGCAACCAGAACCGGGTGGTCTACGCCGCCGACCAGGACTTCCTGTCGGGCCTGCCCTCCGACCTGGGCGAGTCTGTCAATCGCCACCTGGCCGCCACCGACATGACTGACGACGAGTACTTTGCCTTCTTCGCTGAGACCTACGACCGCTACAATAGTGACCCTTCCGGCAAGTTGCGCGTCCTGCTAAGCCCCAGCAACGTGCAGTGGAACAGCGACGAGTTTCTGCAGCGCACCCGGGAAGCGGCCCTGCGCTACAACACTCCCATTCACATGCACCTGGTGGAAAGCAACTACCAGAAAGCCTTCGGTCTCCGCACCTGGGGCAAGACTCCCGTGGAGCACCTGGCCGACCTGGAGTTCCTGGGGCCGGAATTGTCCTGCGCCCACGCCGTCTGGCTTACGGAAAGGGACATTGACCTGCTGGCCGGGGCCGGAGCCACCGTCTGTCACAACGCCAGTTCCAACTTGCGGCTCAAGAACGGCATCGCCCCGGTCAATCCCATGCTGGCCCGGGGCCTGAACGTGGCCATGGGCACCGACAGCACCGCCATCAACGACGACGATGACCTGCTGCAGGAGATGCGGCTGGTCAGCAGGCTGCATCGCCAGCCCGGCATCGGCGCCCCGGCCATAACGTCGGAACAGGTATTGGCCATGGCCACCGCCAACGCTGCCGCCCCCACCGGGTTCGCCGGGGAAATCGGCGTCCTGGAGCCAGGGAGGAGGGCCGATATGCTGTTAGTACGCCTGTCTGACCTGGAAGATCCCTACCTGGAGCCCGACCTGCCGCCGCTGGAAGCGGTCCTGGGCCGGGCCAAGTCCCGCGACATTGCCGCTGTCATAGTGGACGGTGAAGTGCTGACCCGTGACGGTTCGCATCAACGGGTCGACAAGGACGAAATCCGGCGGGAATTGCGGGAACAGCTATCCCGCCCGGCAGAGCCGCAAACGCTGGAGACGCGCCGCATGGCCGCCCGCCTGCGTCCCTACGCGGAGGAGTTCTACCGCGCCTGGGCCGACGAATCCGGAGGCCCGCCCACCGGAGCGCCCCACTACGTTTACAACAGCCGTACCTAATACAGGCAGGTACGAGGGACAAAAAATTTGGGGCGGGAAGCAATTCCCGCCCCTTTTACTCGCTGCGTTGACACGCTGTTGTCGTTAGGTTCGGTCCCTCAGGTACCACTGCAAATTAAGAGCCGGTCCCGCCTCTTTGTGTAGGGGCAACCCTTGTGGCTGCCCAGGTGCCAGCCAGCAACCAACTTTAGGGGAACGCCATTGGTCCCTACTCCCACGTCGCAAAGCCCATGGCGCAGCCCGTCCCTGCCGGGGAACGGTAGCAGGGTACGTAGTCCACCACGTCCATGTCCAGGTGCTCCGTGGCCCCGGTAACTACAATCCAGTTGCGAATTTCCGAACTGCCCGAATTGATCTTCTCCCTTGGCAGCGCCATCAGTTGTTCCACGCTCTTGGCCTGCATTCCCGCCAGCGCCGCCTGGTCCAGGTCTTCGTCCACCACGAAGTGGCTCAGCCCGCCCGACGCCAGGATGCCCACGCGCACGTCCCTGGGCCACGATTCTATGGCCTCCTTCAGGGCCTGGCCGAGGTTGTAGCACCGCTTGGGCGTGGGCTGGTTGGGGGGGTAGTAGGTGTTCAGCATTATGGGGACGGTGGGAATGGTCCCTTCGGTCATCAGGCGGTTATAGACGTAACCGAAGGCGTGGCCAATGCCGCCCCGGGCCCGGCCGCCCCGCTTGGGGTCCAGGACGTTGGAGCGGCCCACGTCAAACTCCGATTCAATCAGATGCGCGATGATATGCCGGCCCAGGGCCGAGTCCGTGGGGACTTGCTGGTCTTCCGTGTTATAGCCAATCAGGTGCTGGCCGCCCGTGGAGGGCCCCGCCTCATGGCCGGCAACCTTTACCTGGTCGCCCCAGTACACGCAGAAGGCCGGCATGTTGTCGTCCAGCAAGTATTCCTGCTGGTCGTCGCCCACCATCACCAGCACGTCCAGGTTGGCTTCGTACAGCTTCTTCGACAGGTGGGCAATGGCCTTCTGGTTCTGCTGGTGGCGCTGCTCAAACTTGTCCGGCGTAATTTCCCTGGCGATGCGCGCCGTATCGCAGCGGGCCAGCAGTTCCTCGAAGTTAGAGGTAATGCCGTCGGTCCCGATCAACTCAATATGGCCCTTGTCCCGCTCGCCCCGGGCGGCCCAGCCCTCGGCGGGAGTGCTCAACTGGGGACTATGGGAAGAGGCCAACCCCAATACCAGATCTGCCATATCGTTTTACTCCTTTGACCATCCAGCAACGGTCGTGGCAAGTCATTTGGTCGGATGTTAGCACCATGGTTAGTAAGATACAATCCGGAAGAGAATCGAAGCAGGAGCAACAGTATGCGCGCCCTCAGCATCCGCCAGCCCTGGGCTTGGCTGGTGGTCAACGGCTATAAGGATATCGAGAACCGGACCTGGAGCGCCAGATTCCGGGGACGCATCTACGTCCATGCCGGCCTGCGCGTGGTGGCTGACGACTATCCGGAACAGCGGGAATATGTCACCGAGGCCGGCATCATTATCCCTCCCGGTTTACCGAGGGGCGCTATCGTTGGCGAAGTCGCCATAACGGGGTGCGTGGCTGCCAGCGACAGCCCCTGGTTCTGCGGCCCCTACGGGTTCACGCTGGCTGATCCATTGGTCTATGAAATACCTGTACCATACCCGGGGCGGCTGGGTTTCTTCCCGGTGGATGAAGCTTCGCTTAACGGGTAGAATAGCCATTAGCCAAAATCTGCCGGAGAAATGACGATGCAGTACGGCGGCGCCCCTGAATCCAAGCCGATGATGACCATTCAAGAGTCGGTAAAAACCTGCCTTCGCAAGTACGCGGACTTTTCGGGTCGCGCCACCCGCGCCGAGATTTGGTGGTGGGTGTTAGCTACTCTCCTTGTCGGCATTGGCATAAGCGTGGTAGATAGTGCCCTGGGATTCACTGGCGTTTCCTATGGCTTCACACCCCTTTCCACAATTTTCGGCTTGGCCATCCTGCTGCCTGACCTTGCCGTAACCTGCCGGCGGCTGCACGACATTGGCAAGAGCGGTTGGTGGCAGTTGGCTTGGTATATTATTGGCTTCCTCTGCGCCATCCCCCTTATCCTGGGCGTAGTTTTCGGAGTTGTCACCAGTTTTTCTTCCACCGACGGCTGGGAATTTGGTGGGGACTGGGAAGTGAACGCAGACGGCCTGATAGTCGTGTTAGTGGGAATCTTCCTGTCATTGATGGTTTGGTTGGGGCTTGCTGTATGGTGGATACTGTGGATGGCCCGGCAAGGAGAAACCGGTCCCAACCGGTACGGACCGGATCCGCGAGCCGTCAGTGGGGATACACTGGAAATTGGAGAGACGCCGTAGCCCTTCCTTGGAAGAGTCGGCATGACGAGATCGAACCCCCAAGCGGCCCAACAATGTGAGGAGTAAAGAGAAAACAGATGGCGCCAGGCACCCCTTCCAAGCCCATGATGACCATCCAGGAATCGGTCAAGACCTGTATCCGCAAGTATGCCGATTTTACCGGCAGGGCCACCCGGGCCGAGTACTGGTGGTGGGTCCTGGCCACAACCATTGTCAGCCTGGCCATCAGCGCAATTGATAGTTTCGTCAGCGCAGTCTCGGGAGCATATTTTTACAGTCCCTTTAGCACCATTTATTCTCTGGCTATCCTGCTGCCCAACCTGGCCGTTACCGCCCGACGCCTGCACGATACGGGCAAGAGCGGGTGGTGGCAGCTGGTCTGGTTCGCCATTGCCATACTGGCCGTAATACCGGTCATCGTGGGCGTGTTGGTTGGCCTTTCGGGGCTTCTAACCGGCGGAGCGGACTGGGGTGAATGGTGGGCGGCCATCTCCTGGGCCCCCATAGTGGTGGGAATTCTCGTAACTTTGCTGGTCTGGATCGGCTTGCTCGCCTGGTGGCTGGTATGGATGGTCAAGCAGGGCCGGCCTGGCCCCAACCATTATGGACCTGATCCCCGGGCGTGGGATGGTGAAGCCGTCATCCAATAGCCTGCCCTTCTCAAAATTTGACTGGAGACAAGCAATGCCTAAAGTAATCCCGGTTCCCGACGAACTCTCCCAACCCTTCTGGGACGCGGTAAATGAAAGGCGATTAGTCTTGCAGAACTGCGCCGCCTGCGACAAGCTTCAGTACCCGCCCCAGGCAGCCTGCCAGGTCTGCGGGTCTGCCGACGGGCTGGAATGGAAGGAAGTGGAGGGCAAGGGCCATGTCGCTACCTACATTGTTATCGAGGACGGCCGCCTCAACCGCCGCATGCCCGACCAGCCCTATAACCTGGCCCTGGTAACCCTGGACCAGGACCCCACCGTGAACTTCTACTCCAACCTACCCGGCGTACCCGCCTACCAGGCGCCCGTAGGCGCCGCCGTCGAACTTACCTTCGAGGAGGTGGCCCCGGGCCAGCTAATTCACGAATGGCGGGTGGCACAGTAGCCCTTGAGTTACCGCCACTCCACGCCGTAGGGGCGACCCTTGTGGTTGCCCTGTCCGTCGACCAATTATCTATAATCTTCGAAAGGACTTAACATGACCAGCAGCAATAACTTCCAATGGCGCAGGGACCGGGACGGCCTGGGGGTCTGGGAACACCGTGGCAAGGTTGCCGTTGTCGGCTACGGCCATTCCCCCGTTGACCGCCGCTGGGACGGCGTGAACTTGGATACTTCCCTGGGGGCCTATACCATCATGGCCTGCGAGAAGGCCATGGAGCAGGCCGGCGTCACCATTGACCAGGTGGACGGCATCGTCTGCTGCGACAGCCATATCGCCGGCGGCAGCGGCGGGTCCGCTTCCAACTGGGCGCCCCGTCCATACTTCGACCCGCCCTACGACTCTGAGTACGGCATAACGTTGATCAACGCCCAGTGGCTCATCAATGCAATGGGCTTCAAGAACGTCAGGTTCGCCCCCACCGGCGTCCCCACCATCGGCGAGATGATGGGCATGGCTTCCCAGGCCGTGGGAGACGGCGTTTGCAACACCTGCCTGGTCATCTACCCCACTGGCAACCTGGAGGGCCGCTACCGCCGGGGCGGCGAGAACGCCGACGACTTCGCCCGGGGCGCCCGCCAGTGGACGGTGCCCTGGGGCAACCACGGCGGCAACGATTTCATTAACATCTTCCCCCACAACCAGTACTGCCTGAAGTACGGCGGCGAGCACGACGACCTGGCCCCCTTCGTCATCAACCAGCACAAGAACGGAATGCTCACGCTTTGGGGCTTCAACTACAACCACGGAATCGAACCCATCTCCGTGGAGGACTACAAGACTTCCCGCTACATCCTAAATCCCCTGCGCATCTGGGACTGCGACCGCCCCGTCAACGCTTCCGCGGCTTACCTGTTCACCACCGCCGAGCGGGCGCAGGACATGAAATCCCAGCCCGTCTACGTGCTCAATCACTCCCAGCACAATTTCCGGTTTCGCACCACCCAGCCCGACCTGGATGAGGTGGAGATGTGGACCGACCGCCAGGCCGCCCGCATGTACGAGGGCGCCGGCCTTGGCCCCGCCGACGTGGACATCTTCAACCCTTACGACGGCTATTCGATAATGACCCAGTTCTTCCTGGAAGGCTTTCAGTGGCACGGCGTGAAACGGGGCGACGCCTTCGCCTTCTACGCCGGCGACATCAGCGTCAAGGGGCCCCACCCCTTCTTTTCCAGCGGCGGCAACCTGGGCAACGGCCGCACCCGTTCTGCCATGTACACCGACAGCATAGAGCAGCTTCGAGGGACTGCCGGAGACCGCCAGGTAACCGTCCGCGCTGAAACCGCCCTGTGCGCCTTCACCACCCCCAGCAGCGGCGGCTGGCTCATGCTGGGCAAATACCAGTCCTGATATTTCCAGGAAGGACGCGGAGAATCACGAAGAGAAGATACAGCAACAAGGACGAACAATTGACCACACTGATCAGTTTCGACATAGACGGCACCCTGGAGGTAGGCGACCCGCCCGGGTGCATTACCCTGGATATGGTCCGGGCGGCCAAGGCCAGCGGCTGCATCATAGGGAGTTGCTCCGACCGAACCGTCAGCAACCAGCAGCGCATCTGGGAGACCGCGGGCATCGCCATGGAGTTTACTGTGCTGAAGCACCAGCTTGATGCGGTAAAGGAGCAGTTCCCCGCCGAGGACTACTATCACATCGGCGACACCGACCTGGACCGGCAGTACGCCGAGCGCAACGGCTTCCACTTCCTGTTGCCCGACGTGGACGTGGTCCAACTCTGGGAGAACGGCAATTAGCAGCGGGCCCGGCTACCAGTCCCTCATTGACCGGTTCCGCCGCGCCCGTACTGATGAAACCCTGGCGGTGCTGGAGGGCTTTCACCCCTTCAAGCACGCCCTACGCTTCGGCGCAACTATCCTGGAATCCGTAACCCGCGACCCCGAGAGACTGAATGACCTGACAGGTTCCCTTGCCCCGGACCTTGCGGGCATTCTCGGTGCTGGCGCAGTAAGTGTTCCCGACTCCGTATTTCGCCAGCTATCTCCCGTGCCGCCTTCCACTGGCATAATCGCCTTGGCCAAGCGGCCCGTCCTTAACCCCGGTTCTTTCAGCCTGTCTGCCCCCCTGGCGCTCCTGGAAAACCCCCGCAGCCACGGCAACATCGGTGCGGCGGTGCGGGTCGCCGCTGCGGCCGGCGCCGCCGGCTTGGTAACCACGGGCGAACATGATCCCTGGCATCCGTCGGCATTGGTAGGTTCCGCCGGCCTGCACTTTGCCCTGCCGGTGGCCTGGCTGCCCGAGATAGACCTGGATGAACTTCCGACTTATATGGCGGGACGGAAGCTGGTGGCGGTGGATCCGGAGGGGGAGCAATTGGACAGGAAGGGAATACCCGACGGGGCAATCCTTGCCTTTGGAACGGAGCGGGACGGGTTAACTCGAGAACTGCTGGCCGCTGCCCACACTCGCATCGCCATCCCCATGGAACCCGGCGTCTCCAGCCTCAACCTGGCGACGGCGGTGGCGGTGGTACTATACGCTTGGCGGCTGGGGTAGCCCTGACCCCCGGCCCCTCTCCCGCAAGGAGAGTGGAGCAATTTCTTCAGGCGATTCTGACCTGCTCCAGCCCCGCCCAGTCGAACAACACCCCATGCCCCGGGTCCTCGGTGGGCGTGAACTTGCCGTCCTTGGGGAGTACCGGATTCAGGATGTAGCCCGTATTGTTCAGGTTCAGGGTGGGCAGGTGTTCAACCAGGTAGCCGTTGGACGCCCCACTGCACAGGTGCATGGAAATCTCTTCCACCAGGTGCGGGGCCATGGGCAGGTGGTAGGCGTCCGCCACCCGGGCGATGCGCATCCAGGGCGTCACCCCGCCCACCCGGCACACGTCAGCCTGCACAAACTGGACGGCCCCCCGCTGGAACAGGTCGAGAAAGCCTTCGGGCATCCATTCCCCCTCGCCCGTCGCCAGAGCCACGTTGACCGTGCTGCTCAGTCTCTCGTACCCGGCATGGTCCTCGGCCAGGATGGGTTCCTCCAGCCAGAACAGGTTGAACTCCTCCATGGCCCGGGCGCGGGTAATGGCCTCGCCCACCGACCAGCGCTGGTTGGCGTCCACCATCAAGGGAGTGTGGGGGCCGATGGCCTGGCGCACGGCCCGCAACCGCTCGATGTCCTCGCCCAGGTTCGACCTTCCAATCTTGATTTTGACTCCCCAGTAGTCCTGCTCAACAAAGTTGGTAACCTGGTCAAGCAGGTCCTCGGTAGTGTAGGCCAGGTCCAGGCCGCTGCCGTAGGCGGGGACGCTGTCCCGGTACCCGCCCAGCTGCCGGAAAAGAGGTTTGCCGGCAGCCTTGCCGGCCAGGTCCCACAGGGCAATGTCCAGCGGCGCCAGCGCCACCGTGGTCAGGCCGGACATGGTGATGTTGGGGAAGACGCTCTTCCACATGCGGTCGTAGAGCCGCTCAGTGTAGGCCGGGTCCTCACCGATGATGAGGGGCGCCAGCAGGGTGTCTATGGCTTCCTTCATACCCCGGCCGCTGGTGCCGTGGCTGTAGGTCCAGCCCACCCCTTCCAACCCCTCGTCTGCATGTATGTGAGCCGTCAGCAGGCTGGTGGCCTCAATCTGCTGGGTGGAGTTGGACAGCCCCGGCTGGCGCTGTATGCGATACAGGGCGGTTTCTACCTTCTCAATGCGCATGGGTTTCCTCCTGGGTTTCCTCCGCTTCGCCCGTAGGGGCGGGTTTCAAACCATCTGTTCCAACAAAGTCGAACTTGTGGAGGCCATCAGGTTCGGTGTGCCTTGCGTTGGGCGTAGCGTGGCGTGCGCTGCAGTATCAGGTCTGGGGGCAGAGATAATAAGTTTTCCGCTGGCAAGTCTGGGACCTGTAT
>JAJEDS010000235.1 GCA_022821365.1 Dehalococcoidia bacterium
TACTTGACGTCGGTGTAGCCGATGTCAAGCATCACCTTCCGAGCGATTTCGTTGAAGTCCAGGTGAGTCCCGGTGGTGATTTCGCCGGTTACCATGACCAGGTTCTTGGTGGCCACGGTCTCGCAGGCGACGCGGCTCATGTTGTCGCCGGCCAGGGCCGTGTCCAGGACCGCGTCGGAGATCTGGTCGCACAGCTTGTCAGGGTGGCCTTCGGTTACCGACTCGGAAGTCAGCAGATACTTGGGTGAAGTCATGAACTGAATTGGCATTGTTTAATCCTCCATTATTTGGGCAGCCGCGCTATTCGCCAATTTGGCCGATTAATGGTGGTTACCTGGCGTCGACCGCCCGTAACATTGGTGAGAAGCGGGCAGGGAGTTCGTTCCCTAGGTTCCCTCTTCCCAGCTTTCCTGGTAACGCCGCTGTTCGGCGGTGAGGCGGTCGATCCGGATGCCCATGGACTCCAGCTTGAGCCGTCCCACTTCCTGGTCGGTTTCCGACGGCACCACGTACACGCCGGGCTTCATTTCCTTGTGGTTCTTGACCAGGTATTCCACGCTGAGGGCCTGGTTGGCGAAGCTCATGTCCATCACGGCAGACGGGTGACCTTCGGCTGCGGCCAGGTTAATCAGGCGGCCTTCGCCCAGCAGGTAGATGTGGCGGCCATCAGTGGTGGTGTATTCCTCAACGAAGGGGCGCACTTCCCGGTGACCGACGGACATGGCCTCCAGGGCCGGAATGTCGATTTCCACGTTGAAGTGGCCGCTGTTGGCGATAATGGCGCCTTCGGGCATGACGGCCATGTGTTCGCCGCTGATGGTGTGGCGGCCGCCGGTAACAGTGATGAATACCTCGCCCACCTTTGCTGCTTCCAGGCCGGTCATGACGGTAAAGCCGTCCATTACCGCTTCGAGGGCACGAACGGCGTTGACCTCGGTCACGATGACATGGGCGCCCAGGCCGCGGGCCCGGGAAGCCACGCCCCGGCCGCACCAGCCGTAGCCACCGACAACGACGCGCCGGCCGGCCCAGAGGATGTTGGTAGCGCGGGTGATGCCGTCCAGGGTGCTCTGGCCGGTGCCGTAGCGGTTGTCGAAAAAGTGCTTGGTCTCAGCCTCGTTGACGGCGATGATGGGGTACTTGAGGGCGTCGTCGTTGGCCATGGCGGTGAGGCGGACGACACCGGTAGTGGTCTCTTCAGTGCCGGCGGCCACTTCGGGCAGCAGGTCGGAGCGCTCCTTGTGGAGCATACTGACCAGGTCCGCCCCGTCGTCCATGGTGTACTGGGGTTTGTGGTCCAGCACGGCGCTCAAGTGGCTGTAATAAGTATCGTTGTCCTCGCCCTTGATGGAGAAGGTGGGAATGCCGTACTGGCTCACCAGGGCGGCGGCCACGTCGTCCTGGGTGCTGAGGGGGTTGCTGGCGCACAGGGCCACGTCGGCCCCGCCCTCCTTCAGGGTAATGGCCAGATTGGCAGTTTCGGTGGTTACGTGCAGGCAGGCCGCCATGCGCAGGCCCTGCAGGGGCTTTTCCCGGGCAAAGCGTTCCCGGATGATGCGCAGCACACCCATCTCCCGCTCGGCCCACTGTATTCGATTTACTCCGTCTTTTGCCAGGGAAAGGTCCCTGACATCTCCCTTGGTATCTTGTAAAGCCAAAAGTTATCTCCTTATCCTGACTGGTTTTCCACCCGAACCTTGTCTTTAATGGCCCGGGTAGGTTGTCGGATGCCCCCCGGCGATCCAGGCCGGAGTACCATCATCAATGTTGAAAAGGTTGAGCGTGTCGTAGCCCATGGAAAAGGCCACTTCGCAGGCCAACCCGCTGCGTACGCCCATGGCGCAAATGAAGAGAACCTTCCTGTCCCGGGGAACCTCGTCTATCCGGTCGGGCAGGTCATCTATAGGAATGTGAACGGCGCCGGAAATGTGGCCGGTAACCCACTCGTCGTCGCGGCGGACATCCACCACCACGGTGTTGTCCGGCTCGGCGTTGAGCATGGCGTTGGCCTCGTCGGAATCAACCCGGAAATAGGGTTCGCCGGGCTCCTGCCTTGGCATGATTTGTACCTCCTTAACTGATGGAAACCCTGTCCATTCGTGTTCAAGATTTCGGATATTGGATTAGCTGACGTAGCGGCCCACGATGGGGGCCAGCTTGTGCTTGATTTCTTCGGAAATGCCCCGCGGGTCGGTAATGATGGCGTCTTTCAGGGCGGAATTGCAGGCGCAGGTCTCGGCAGGCCCCAGCCGGGGAATGACCAGACGCAGCATTTCCTTGGAGTGGGCCACGTTGTGGATCAGGTTCTGCACCACCATCTCCACCGTTACCGATTCCTCCGACTCGTGCCAACAGTCGTAATCGGTAATCCAGGCCATGGTTGCGTAGCACATTTCCGCTTCGCGGGCCAGCTTCGCCTCGGGAAGCGCGGTCATACCGATTATGCCGGCGCCCCAGGACCGGTACATAAAGGACTCAGCGCGGGTGGAAAAGGCAGGTCCCTCCATCACGATCATGGTCCCGCCCTCGTGGGTGGTAACGCCCACCTCCCGGCCGGCGCCGGCGATGACATCGCTGGCCTCGGGGCAGAAGGGGTCGGCGAAACCGACGTGGGCCACGATGCCTTCGTCAAAGAAAGTATGTACCCGGTGCCTGGTGCGGTCGATTATCTGGTCGGGGACAACCAGGTCCAGGGGAGCGAACTCCTCCTTCAGGCTGCCCACGGCGCTGACGGATATGAGACGCTGCACCCCCAGCGCCTTCATTGCGTAGATGTTGGCCCGGGCCGGAATGCCGGTGGGGTTGATGCGGTGTCCGCGTCCGTGCCGGGGCAGGAAGGCCACCCTGGTGCCTTCCAGGTTGCCCACCACAACACTGTCGCTGGGCCGACCAAAGGGGGTATCCACGTCGATATAGTGGACGTCGGCCATACGTTCCATGTCATACAGGCCGCTGCCCCCGATTACGCCAATGGTTGCTTCGTGGTCGGGCATTTATCGCTCCTGGAGATTCGGTACCTGCCCGGGCAGGTAATAGGTGCTGCGGAACACCCGGTTGACCACCTGGCCTTCCGCGTCCTGCGCGAAGTAGGGATTGATATACTCCCAGACCACCTCGCCCTCCGGCGTAACCTGGAACATGCGCCCGAACATCCCCTCGGTAATCAACGTGTTGCCGTTGGGCAGGCGGCGAGCGCCGGAGATATAGGCGCTGAAAAAGTTGTAGGTCGGTGAGTCCTGGTAGGACCAGACGATTTCGTTGGTGGCCGGGTTGACTTCGATGACCCGGGAAAAAGGCTGGCCCGTATTCTTGCGGTGGGAGCCGTTGTCGTAAATCAGAACGTTGCCATTTTCCAACAGGTTGGGATCGTGCTGCTGGGCCAGGACCGTGTCGCCCAGTTCCCACATTATGTCACCGGAACGCTTGTCAATGATGCCCACGGTGGAGATGTTGCGGAAGCTGAACATGACCCGGTCGCCATCCAGGGGGACCACCGTGTTGCCGTGGCTCCACTCATCCCGCAGGTCGTTGAAGGTAATTACGTGGCGCTCCGGGTCAAGATGCTCCGCGGCGTGCCACTCCCATATCCGGTTGCCGGCGCTGTCCACTTCCACTAAAACGTCGGCCCACATACCCTCGGCGTCGGTGCCGGGGACACCTCCCTTGACCGTTGCGGCCTGGGCTGGGTCCATTAACTCTACGGTCATATACAGCGCGCCGCCCTCCGGGGTGCGGCGGGCATCGTGATGGTGTTCCTTGTCGTGATGCTCCCAAATGACATTGCCCTGCCAGTCGGCCTCCAGCATCACTCCGCCCTTGAACCGCTTCCAGGAAGGGAACCGGTCCCACATGTCGTCGTAGGTCTTGCCGCCGTAGAAAAGGTTGCCGTTGGGCAGCAGGTAGCCGTAGAGGCCTGGCGGATGAGGCAGTTGCCAGCTGTGCACTTCGTTGCCCTGCATGTCCACCAGGTAAACAGCGCCGTTGCCGGTCATGGGGGCGTAGAGCAGGTAGCCAGGGCATGCGCGCTCAGGGTCGCATGCGGTCAGGCCGGTGCTGGCCATGCGGCGGCGGGTTTGCTGGTCGGGTGTCGGCATATCC
>JAJEDS010000110.1 GCA_022821365.1 Dehalococcoidia bacterium
TGGGCGGTGGCAGTTCCAGGTCGTCCCACGTAAAGGTGGTGCGGCCCAGCACGAACAGCTTGTCCGGGTCCTTTCGGGCCTGCACCTCAAAGGTAATGGGCTTGGTTACGCCCTTGATGGAAAGTTCCCCCTGCACTTCCCGCGTAATCTCCTCCCCCTCCGGCAGCGGGTCGGGCAGGTCCCCCAGGTCGGTCACGGTGAAGGTGGCCGTGCGGTCGTCGGGAAACATCCGGCTCCGCACGTAGCCGTCCCGCCGTTCGGCATCGCTGGTCATCGAATGCAGGTCCAGTTCAATAACCGTGGGCTGGCCGTCCAGGTAGATAGTCCCGGCAATGCCCACCGTGCGCATCACCGCGTCGTTGGGCAGGTCCAGCCACGCCAGCTTCTCGTTGACGGTGAAGGTGGCCTCTGAACCCTCGCCAATGACGAAACCGCCACCGGCGGGCATTTCCGGTTGGGCCATCGCGGTGGGTTCCGGTTCAGGCGCGGCGGTGGGTTCCATAGCCTGCGGAGGGGCCGCCTCCGTAACGGCGGGAGGTTCCGCAGTGTTCTGGACCGGCGCTTCCGGCTCTACGGGCGTCTCCGTGGGTTCCGGCATCGCTTCCGCAGCCGGAGCAGGTTCGACGGGAGCGGCTGTCGGCTGCGTATCTTGGGATGCGGCGGGCGCCGTCGTTGGGGACGCTGGCGCCGGTTCGGAACTCGCTCCGCAACCGGCCAGGGCCAGTGCCAACAACAGCAGCGCCGTCAAGCCCCAGACCTGGATTGGTATTCGGATTATTTGACCCGCGGGGTTGTCAGACCGGAATAATGCCTGCATAAGTTACCTGTTGCCCTCTGCCATTGGTTACTCGAATGGCGCCTGTCTCAAGGGTGACGGGAAGCTCGGCGGGAACCACCCGGGACCCCGGGGGCGGCAGTTCCAGCCGTCCGCTTTCCTGGTCCGTCTGGTTCACCAGCCCGATGCCGATGGCCAGGGCCACCACAACGGCCAATCCCGCCTGCCACCACCGCAGTTGGGGGAAGTAGCGGGGAATGGCCAGGGTCAGCAGGCCGGTTGCCAGGTACGCTATTGCCGCCAGCGGAACGGCAAAGGCCGTAAAATGGTCCAGCTGCGACCGCCCGAAAAGCGTTACCACGATGGCCGCCGGCAGGAACAGCACAGACCAGGCCGCCAGGAAGTAGCCCGCCGGACGGCTGGACCGCCGCACCGCCAGCCAAAGCGCCCCGGCCGCCAGCCCCGCCAGCAGACACGCCAAGGCCACCGACGCGCTGTTCAGCAGGGTGTCGCTGGGCGAACGCAGCGGCAGCGACACCAACACCGCGATTACGGCGGCCACGGAACCGGCGGTCAATCCAGCGAGCATTCATATCCCCCGTACTCTGGTGCCGGGGCCGCACGGCAGGGACGCGAATTGCCTCGGTGCGGTCCCGGCATACTCACTGCTAATGCCTACAGCGAACTGCCCGCTGCCTGCCCTGACCCTCCCCGGTGGAAGCGCCCGCGGAAGTAGGTATCGGCCTCATCGTGGCCGCCCCGACCGAACCTGCCCCGGAAGAAGGAGCCCGGGCCATCACCGCCGCGACCGTGCCTGCCCCGGAAGAAGGTGCCCGCTCCGTCGCCGCCCCGGCCGTGCCGTCCCACCCCCGACCTTTCCAGTCCCTCCGGCAGGTCGGGCCGGTCGTCGTACCAGCCCTGGATGCCGTCCGACTGGTACTGGGTGATTCGCTCGTTGTCCACCAGCCGTTCCAGGAAACTGCTGGCCTTGTCCGAACTGGCCAGCCCGATGAGGCGGTACCGGATCAGGTCGGCATAAGGATAGTCGTCAAACCAGTCCAGTATTTCCGTCTTGGTGGCGTCTTCCACCTCCAGTTCGTCAATCCTGGCTTCCAGCTTCTCATCCTGCCGGTCGGCGGTAACCTGGTTGAAGGCGGTCTGCACCTGGGCCGCTGTAATGTCTTCGTCCAGGTCCAGCGCGTCGTTCAGCTTTTCCGCAATGCGGGCGGCCAGGCTGGTCCCGTCACCGCTGCCGCCGCTGCCCCAGCCAACGCCGCCGTGGGCGTGGGCGGTATTAAGGGTTGCCGCTACGGCGATGCCACCGGCGATGCCCAGGACCGCCGCTCCGGCAACCAGCAAAATGAAAATCCTGTTCCTCGTAAACTTCACCGCAATACCTCCTCGCTCCTGTTTTCCCTCGGGAACCCGCCAGGGCCGCAACCCTGGACCGCGACTGTCGCTGGGAAGAATATAGGGGTTAAATTTCAAGAAACTATTAAGGGTATTTTACACCTGCCAGAAAGGGACAGTGGAGTCGGGAACTCTGGGCGATTATATCTTGCGTATCATTTTGACCATAGCGACACGGAACTGCGCTGAGAAACTCCGCGCAACTCCGCGCCCTCTGCGTCTCTGCGGTGAAAGAAGTCCTCAAAACGCCATAACTCCCCCTCCCGAAAGCAAATCAAGCTCACTCCTCCACTGACTCTCCCCCATTGCCAACCCGCATAACCCATCTCCACCATAAAACCATGACCCAATCACACCCCTTCTCCAACCGCAGGGGAGCACGGCCGCGCGCCCATCCCCCCACCCCTCACCGCAGGGCCAGCCCTTGTGGCCGCCCTACCCGGGGCTGAGATCCTTCGTAGGGGCAGACCTGCGTGTCTGCCCTGGTTACGGGCCGAGACCCCCCAACGGGCCAAAGTGGGCCAAAACGGAACCAAATGGAACCATTATTAAAAAACTTTACCTTCGTGCCCCTTCGTGCCCTTCGTGGATAAATCCCCAAAATGGGCCGAAATGGAACCAAATGGAACGATTATCCAAAAAATCCCGTTAGTGAACATTCGTACGCCGCGGCGGATTCGCGGATAAATGGCCGTGCCCGCCGGCCGACGCCAGATTGACACGCCAGATTGACATGCCTGTATGGGTGTAGTATACGTTCCCCCAAGTGTCACTAAAACTCAACTGTGGTGGCAGCTTACATCCGGTGAGTTTCGAAAAAGGCCTCAAAACTTATGGTTTACTGGCATTTTGAGCCAGATTGGTGCTTATTTCGTTATTCTCTCGCTCCCTGTGCCGGGTGCAGCCTCTGGAGGAGAAGTGATTATGAAAACGTTTAGAGCAGTTTGGACCCGTACTATGATCTATCCGGCAGTGCTGGTGTTGTTGCTGGTCGGGTTAGCCTGCGGTGCCTCCGAAGCGCCTGCATCGGCGCCGGCGCAGGCCCCCGCGGCGCCGGTCGCCCAGCAGCAGGAACCGGCCCAGCCGGCCCAGCAACCCGCGGCGGCCGCCCAGTCCCAGCCGGCTCAGCCGGCATCCCAGGCCCCGGCGGCGGCTCCCAGCGGTGGTGGCGCCACGGCCAGCAGCGGCAGCGCCCAGCCCCAGCAGCCCTTGGTTCCCACGCCTACGGTGGCCCCCCAGCAGGCCAGGGTTGAGCCCGAAGCAGCGGCTGCGGTGGACGACGCTCCCTACGGCATCCTGCGCGTGGCCAACAAGGACCTGGGGCCTCCCCAGTTCCTGCCCAAGAATATGGCCGTGCCCCAGGCAACCTATGTGAGCCCAGTGATATTCGACGCCCTGTGGCGGATGAGCCCCGAGAGGGTGCTGCAGAACGACCTGCTCGAGGACTGGAGCCTTTCCGAGGATGGCACCACCTGGCGCCTGCAAATGAAGGAAGGCATCCCATACCACAAAGGCTATGGCTCGGCGAATATGCACGACCTGATGTGGGTCGTAAACCAGATCATGCTGGAAGAAGCCCGGCACCCCGGCAAGACCAACATGCGCCGTATTTTCCAGCGTGACGAGACGGAAACCACCATTACGTTCATCGATGATCTGACCATCGAGATCAACACTGGTACCCACCGGGCATTCGATTTCATCTGGCGTTTCCAGCAGTTCGGCGCCAACAACTTCATTCCCCTGGCCAGCAAGGCCTACGCCGACGAAGTTGGTGAAGAGAAGGCCACGCTGGAGGGTATCGGCACCGGCCCCTGGCAGTTCGTGGAGTTCCGCACCAACGAGCGGTTTATTTCCGAGGCCGTGCCCGACCACTGGCACAAGACGCCCTACTTCCAGGAACTGCATTACTTCCAGATTGCCGAGGAATCTACCCGCATTGCCAACTTCCTTGCCGGCGAACTGGATACCATGCAGGTCTCCCTGGGCTCGATACCTAACCTGACCGATGCGGAAGGGGTCAAGTTCATGCGCTTCCCCGGCGCCCTTGAACTACACATGACGCTGCATGGTCAGTTGTACGTGGACCGGGAGGGAATACCGGAAAGGGACAACAGCCTGCCCTGGAACTCAGTCAGCGATGATATCAACTCGCCGGAGTGGCAACGGGCACGCGATGTTCGAAAGGCCATGATTATCTCTATTGACCGGGAGTCCATCGTGGACAACGTGCTGGACGGCGAGGGCCACGCCAACAATCCCTACTGGCGCTGGACCGGCTATGAACAGTTCTTCGATGAGGAGATGCGGAATACCGAGGTGGAATTTGACGTGGAAAGGGCCAGGCAATTGCTGGCTGGCGCCGGTTACGCGGACGGCTTTGAGGTTGATATGGCGCTGACCCAGCGCTCCTACCCCGGCACTCCCAAGGTGGGCGAGGCGGTCTGCGTGATGTGGGAAGAAATCAACATTCGCTGCAAGCAGCACCGGATGCCCATGACCGCCTTCCGCCCCCACTTCGTCAACCGGACTTGGAAGGGTTACAACACCCACGACAACAGCCCTTCCGATGAACCCCTGAACGCCTACAGCCACGGCATTTCCAGCAAGGGCCTGATCATGCGCGGCATGGAACATCCCTGGCTCGACGCCCAGGTAGAGGCCATGTTTAACGAACCCGACTTTGAGAAGCGTATGGAAATCCAGCGGGACACCGCCAAGTGGCTCTTCGCCCAGGCGGTTCATATCCCCATCGCGTCCATCAACGTGGTGTGGCCCGTGGGCGCCGAAATCGACCTCTGGAACTTCGGCTGCTGCGCCCGGGACATCGCTTCCAACCTGGAGTTCGTTCCCCACCGGGACCAGCTGGACGGCGAGGCATACCCCAAATAGCAGCCCGTGTCCCTGCCAACCCGACTACGGGCAATATACATGGGCCTTCCCCAATGTCGGGAACAGACGGAGAAGGCTTGAGGACAGACAAGTCAATAGGAACTGGTAACCGGCTTGATCCTCGAAAGCGGTATCGCAGCGTTGCGGTACCGCTTTCGGGTCATAAGGCGTATCTGTCAGAGGCGGGGTATACTGTGGCCTGAAGTCACCAATTGGTAAGAAAGCGCGGTATCTGCGATGCAGCCACTCAGCGATATTCGGGTGCTCGGCGTGACGGTATTCCTGGCGGGCCCCTACCTCAGCATGACCCTGGCCCGTTTTGGCGCCGAGGTCATCAAGGTTGAGATACCCGGGCGCGGCGACCCGGTCCGGGGCAACGGGCCCTTCGCCGGGCCGGAGGGCGTCCACAACACCCCCCGGACCGGGCAGGATATCGCCACTCGCTTCCTGAAGCGCACCCAGGGCGTGAAGAGCGTCACCATGAACCTGAGGGACCCCAGGGGACGGGAGATGTTCCTCGACATGGCCCGCCAGTCCGACATAGTCCTGGAGAACCTGGCGCCCGGTTCCATGCTCCGGTTGGGGTTGGGATATGACGACGTAGCCGCGGTGAATCCGGGCATCATCTACTGCTCCATCGCCGGCTACGGGCAGATCGGCCCCTATGCCGATCGCCCGGCCCACGACCCGCAGATCCAGGGCATGAGTGGCCTGATGGATATTAACGGGGACGCCGACGGGCCTCCCACCAAGGTTGGATTCTACATCGGCGACCTGGTAACGCCCCTGTTCGCCGCTTACTCCATCATGGGCGCGCTGCGGGAGAAAGAGCGAACGGGCAAGGGGCAGCATCTGGACGTTTCCATGATGGATACCCTGGCAGCCCTGATGTTCATGGAGAACCTGGAGGAAGACGTGCAGCAGGGCATTCCCCTGCGCACCGGCAACACCAGCCGCAGCGGCCCCACCGGTCTCTACCATGCTTCCGACGCGGACCTGATCATCACCGCCGCCAGCGACGACCAGTGGCACAGGCTTTGCGACGCATTGTCTGCCCCGGAACTGCTGGAGGATCCGCGCTTCACCGACTACGCTTCCCGTGCCATCAATGTTGTCGAGGCACGGAACGAAGTGCAGAAGCGCGTCGGGAAGCTGACCCAGGCAGATATCCTGGCTCGGCTGGAAGAGTCCGACGTCCCCTGCGGTCCGGTACGCACCGTGCCCGATATCATGGCCGATGCACACTTCTACAACCGGGGAACCCTCCAGCCCATGCGCCACGGGGCCATGGATGCACCCGTGCCCGGCGGGATAGCGTCGGGATTTCCGGTAGTGTTCTCGGGCGAACCGCTCCCAACATTGCCCGGCGCGCCAACGCTGGGTATGCACAACGGGGAGATTTACGGGAAGCTTCTGGGCCTGGGCGAGTCGGACCTGGAAGGGTTGTCTTCCGCCGGGGTGATATAGCGAAGGGGCGATTTTGTGCCCGCCCCCACACCTCCTGTCCAAACAACCAATAAGCGAGGCTTAAATGAGGTTCAAAGCCAAACCCCTGCGTTCGGTGATGTTCGTTCCCGGCAATCGGGAGGACTGGATGCGCAAGGCCCACCAGTACGGCCCCGACGCACTGATCCTGGACCTGGAAGACTCGGTGCCGGAGGCTGAGAAGGAGCGGGCCCGCTCACTGGTCGCCGCCATGGTGGACGAGTTGGGCTCTGCAGGACAGACCCTTTTCGTCCGCGTCAACCGCCTGGAAACCGGGCTGACCGGCTTTGACCTGGAAGCAGTGACCGGCCCCCACCTCTACGGCATCCTGCTCCCCAAGGTGGAGCGTCCCGAGGACGTGGTTGAGGTGGACATTCTCCTCAGGTTCTTCGAGCGCAAGGCGGGAATGGCCATCGGGTCCATTTGCATTGACCCGGGCCTGGAGACGGCCGACGGCATCCGGCAGGCTTACGACATCGCCATGGCCTCGGACCGGGTGGCCCACATGGGCGGCAGCGGCGGCAAGGGCGGCGACACCGCCCGTTCCATCGGGTTCCAGTGGACGCCGGAGGGAATGGAGACCCTGTTCATCAAGTCCAAGGTGCTGGTGGATGCCCGTTCCGCCGGAATTGAGTTCCCCATCAGTGGGGGCTGGTTCGATATCCACGACCTGGACGGCCTGCGCGCCCTGGCCAACCAGTTGAAACAGCTGGGCTATACCGGCATGAACCTCATCCACCCGTCCCACGTTCCGGTGGTCAACGAGGTGTTCACCCCCAGCCCCGAGCAGATCGCCCACTGGAAGGGCCTGTTGAAGGCCATGGAGGAACAGCGGCAATCCGGCAGCGCCGTTGTAACCTACGCCGGCGACATGGTGGACATAGCCCACGAGGAGACGGCTAGGACCATGCTGGAGATGGTCAGGCAGTGGGGCATCGACCCCGAGGCGGTGGTAACCTGACCGTTGCGGTAAGCGGAACGGTCGGAGCGACGACTGGACCAGACTCGCTTACTTCCCCCGCCTGGGGTGCTTGGCCAGGAAATCGTCCGCAATCTCCTCCATCGTTACGAAGAGCACGCCGTCGTGGGAGCGGATGTACTCTGCGATGCGCTCCAGCATCAGCAGCACCTGTGGGCGTCCGCTCACGTCCGGATGGATGGTTATGGGGAACACCGCCTCGTCGTATTCCCGGTACACCCAGTCAAACTGGTCCCGCCACATGGACTCAATGTCCCTGGGATTTACAAACCCGTGGCTGTTGGGCGACGCCTTGATGAACATCATCGGCGGCAGGTCGTCCAGGTACCAGTTGGCCGGTATCTCCACCAGGTCGGTCTCCTCGCCGCGCTCCAGGGCGTGCATCCAGTAGTCCGCCGGCATGCCATAGTCAATCTTCGTCCAGCGGTCGCCCACACGGACGTAGTAGCACTCGAAGTCGCGGTGCATCAGGCTGTGGTCGTACTTGATGCCGTGCTTCAGCAGCAGTTCGTTGGTTACGTGGCTGAACTCCCACCACGGCGCGACGTAGCCCCTGGGCCGCTTTCCCGACACCTCGGTAATCAGGTCAATGCAGCGCAGCAGCACCGCCTCCTCCTGCTCCGGCGACATGGAGATGGGATTCTCGTGGGAGTAGCCGTGCATTCCCACCTCGTGCCCCTGCTCCACAATCATCCGGCATTCGTCGGGAAAGGTCTCAATGGAATGGCCCGGGATGAACCAGCTGGTCTTGATGTCCAGCCGTTCAAAGAGTTTCAGCAGCCGGGGCGTTCCCACTTCTCCGGCGAACAGGCCCCGGGAGATATCGTCGGGAGAGTCCTCCCCGCCATACGAACCCAGCCAGCCGCCCACGGCGTCCAGGTCAACCCCAAAGGCGCACAATATCTGCTTGTCGGCCATCTCACATCTCCTCGCGGCGTCCTGTTGCCAAAGTTCGCCCCATCATACACCCGCCCCTTTCCCTGCTACAATTGCGCTGCCCGCCGCCACTTTGGCGGTCTTTGGGGCGACAGGCGAGACGATTGAGGCACGGCAGCGTATACAGAAGGAGGCCGGATGCGGAGGCGTACCAGGCATTCATACCTGACCAAAGCCAGGGATGACTTCGATTTCGCCTTCTTCATAACTCTCTGCGGCCAGCACATACCGGCCGACTCGGAATCGGCCCTTTGGATTGAAGATTTCGAAGCCCTATGGAAGGAGCAGAAGCGTTCTGACCTCTGCCCCAATTGCGCCACGGAAATGCACCTGGAGGATGCGGGCTAAAGCAAGAAGATCGAGTCGGAAGAGGGCGGCGACCATACGACGCGCCAGTCTGTGTCCCATCGCCTGTCGCCTCGCCCATGATTCAGGTTCCGGGATATGCTGGGCGCGGCCCGTTTGCAAAAATGACGGACTTAACGCAGTATGTAGTCGGCTCTTGCCAGCAGGAGGAATCGCATTATGAAACTGGGAGTGAGGCGACGTCCTGAATCCGGTTCCAAACAGAATTCGACCGAGGGCGGTCGCGTTACGGCTGCCCAGATGTACCAGGTGCAGGACTCGTATGCCAGGTTTAATCAGAAAGACCACA
>JAJEDS010000226.1 GCA_022821365.1 Dehalococcoidia bacterium
AGGTGTCCTGAATCATCTTTATGGGCATAGCTATTCTCCCTGCTGGTAGAAAGGATCGGCCGGTGGTTACTAACCGTTTAGTACCCGGTTCAGCATCTCCTCGTCTTCAATGACCTCAAAGTGCCAGTCCAGCGGCTTGGCGGCGCTACCGTCGCGGGCCGCCTTCAGCGCCTCCTCGGCAGCATATACCACGTTGTAATGGGTCACGTCCCTGCCTCCTAGGCCGATTATGCGGCCCAGCACCACAGGGGGATTGGGCTGCCCGAACAAGGCGCTGCGCAGGTCCTGGTAAACTGCGGCAACGGTGTTGCGGTCCAGCACCACCACCCCCTTAACGTTGCTCAGAGCCTCCGCCAGGTCTTCGCTGGGGAAGGGTCGGTAGGTCCGAACTTTCACCAGGCCAACCTTCTTGCCCTGCTCACGGAGCAGATGCACTGCCAATCGGGACGTGGAAGACAGGGAACCCATGGCGACGATCGCCACCTCTGCGTCTTCCATCTGGTAGGTCTCAATGAGGCCGCCATAGCCCCGTCCCGCCGCATTTGCGTAGTCCTGGTGGGCCTGCTTCAGACGGGCCTTTGCCGTAACGTTGAGCGCTTCGTCCAACTGGAACCGCCGCTCCATGTATTCCCGTTCCACGTCAATGTAGCCGTAGCCGCTCATGCGCTGGCCGCCGTAATATGCGGCGAAGTCCAGGTTCTTGACGAAGTCCACTTCCGCGGGCAATTCGTAGGGCGGCAGGAAGCCGTCAATCGCTTCCTGGCTGGGCGCCTGGACTGGATAGCTGTTGTGGGATACCTCCCAGCCGTCATAGGTAACAAAGGCCGGCAGCAGCACGTCCGGGTCCTCGCTGACCTTGTAGGCCTGGATGACCGTGTCCATCACGTCCTGCGCGTTCTCGCAGTGGTAGTGCATCCAGTGTATGTCCCGGTACATGATAGTATCCTGATCATCGGAGCGAACGATAGCGGGGGGCTCCAGCGCCCGGTGCGCAACCACCACCACGATGGGAATGCGGGCGTAGGACGCGAAGATGAGCTGCTGGGCCGCAATAAGCAGTCCCTCGGAGTTGGTGGCGAAGGAACAGCGTGCCCCCGACTGGGTGGCAGTAATCTGGGCATTCATCACGCTGCGCTCATGCTCCAGTTCGATAACCTCGGCGGACAGTTCGCCCCGCTGGATCATCCTGGAAAGCTCTTCACCGACTTCGTCCGAAGGCCCGATAGGGAAATAGCACAATACCTGCACGCGTGCCAGCTTCAACGCGAGGGCCGCCGCCTTGTTGCCGGTCAGGGCCTGTCGCCTGGTGGGTGTCGGGGTGGTCATTTACAGTCTCCTGAACTTATGGCGGTGGCTAGATGTCCAAGTTGATGCGCTGGTGGGTGGATATCTCGGGACGGTGGGGTTCGGCCGTGATATCCGTATAGTCCGGATTGTCCCGTTTCACCTGGTCTTCGTCCACCATGGTCAATGCGCTGCCCACGCAGACCTCGGCGCAGATGCCGCAGCCCCGGCAGAAGTCCACGTCGATGCGGTAGCCCTGGTGGGGCAGGTCCTGGCGGATGATAAAGCCGGTGCCGTCGGGGCACATTACTTCGCTGATGCACACCCCGGGACAGATGCACTTGTTGTCCTCGCAGACGGGAACCTTGTCCCTCCAGACGAAGGGGCTGCCGCCCATGAAGCCGGGCAGCTTGTCATAACGGTCGAATTGGTAATACTGGGGCAGGCTCTCCACGGGCGTATGGTCAAGCCGTGCCGGTGTCCGGTCCACCTGAAACTTCACGCCACCAATGGCCTGCACCGTCTCGTAGGCCTCCGTGGTGGCTTCCGCATTTCGTTCGCCCACGGCGCCGGGGAAAGTCTCTCGGATGACATCCAGCAACTCACCCAGGTCAATGGCCTCGGTGATTCGGGCATAGGCGCCCAAGAGAGTAAGGCCTACAGGCGGCGGGTTGCGTCGCAGCAGGCGGCCGGCTATACCCGTTGCATCCACGGTGGCCACCGCACCCTCCAGATTGAAGGGCAAATCAATTTCCTGGGGATGTTTGGGAGAATTCACCAGCAAGGTTCCCCGCTTCATCCGGCCGATAGCATCGGCGATCAATTCGTGGGTGTTGTTCTTCGCAGTGAGCAGCAACTCTTCCTGGAAGACAATAACCTCGGAAGGATGGTAGTTGGCGCAACTGGCCATAACTTCCGAGTCGGATATCTTTACATAATTGATTACGGGCCCACTTCGAGCGCGGGTGCCGGGGTAGACGTTTACCGATACAAACCAGCCCTGATCGGCATAGAGCTTCGCCAGGGCTTCCCCTGCCTGCACAGACCCCTGGCCAGACATGCAGAGAAGGTTCAATTCAGTGGTCTGTGGCATACGGGTACTCCTGAAGGGCAAACCAGCCCGATTTGCCCCGCTATTCTACGCTACAGGGGTGCCTAAATCAAACTTGAGCAACGTGGCCTGGAAAGAGGAGCGGTACTGAGAGCAGGTGGCTGGGTGCCTATTTCACACCCTGGAGAAAGCGTGTAACCCGGGGAAGGACTGCCTCGGTCTGATGCCACGCTTCCATGTGGCCCAGGCCGGGAAGGGGCAGGAAATCCAGGTTGTCATGCCCCTCAACGCATTGCCGTGCCAGGGGGAATGCCGGGTCCTCTTCTCCGGCATAAATCAGGCCCGGGGCTTCGAGGGTCTCCAGGGCATCCTCGAAGCCTTCTGAGTCCCGTATTGCGGTGGTCAAGGCTATCAAGGCTTCAATGTCGTTCTCGGCGAACTGGACCTTGACCTGTTCGGGGATCAGGTCTGCGTGGTGGCCGCCGGCCGCCAGCCTGTCCCTGGTGCTGCTGAAACGGTCGATTCTCCGCTGCAGGGGCCCAGGGTCGCGGACGTAGGGGTGCATTCCTCCCAGCACCAGCGAACGCAGGCGTTCCGGCGCAAATCTGGCCATGCCAAACCCCACCCAGGCGCCGAAGGAATAACCCATGAAATCGACGGTTGCAGCCCCCATCTGATCCAGGACGGCGTTCAAGTCTCCTACCAGCAGTTCCATACGGTAGTCTGCCACCGAATGGGGCTTGTCGCTCTGCCCGTGCCCCCTGAAGTCTAAGAGTATCAGCGGCCCGAACTGGCTGAGTCGGTTCACATAACCTGCATCGGTCCAGTCGGCGCTCCGCTGCATGAATCCGTGGGCCAAAAGAAGGGGGACCCTGGCATCACTACCACCGCCCGTGGCGGGTTCCCAGCGGTAATAAATGCGGGTCCCATTATTGGAAGCAAAAGGCATGGGGGGACGGAAATTGTCAGGTTCCGGGGGTCTGGTTGGTCAGGGGTACGGCGATGGTGATGCGGGGAATGTCGCTGGTGACCCTGGTAGTGTGACCCTGGCCTGTCAGGTCTTCCACCAGCACCACGGCGCCAGGGCCGAAGCGATGCAGGGAACCGTCTCCCAGGCCAATTTCGCCCTCGCCTGAAAGGGTGATGATGTAATTGCGGCGGGATTCTACGTGCCAGTCGGCAAACCGCCCCGGCTGCTGCACACGAAACTGGAGGCCGGTAATTTCGGAAAGAGACCGGGGGTTGGGAAAGCTGTCCACGTCGATTTCATCAATGTGGGCCTGCCCATCGTCGCCGGTGTATATTCGGGAAATCTTCACTCCTGAACCTCCTGTGCGCAACAAGTCTAATCGGAAGCGGCGCTCACGGCGACACGATCCGGGAAGAACGCCTGCAGAATCTGCGCGGCAATGCCTTCTGCATCCAGCTGAAGCCTGCGCCGCTGGTCAGCGGCGGTACCATGTTCCACTAAGGAGTCGGGCATCCCGATGCGGAGCACCGGCACGTCTTCCATTCCGGCCTCTGATAGGGTCTCCAAAACAGCCGAACCGAAACCACCGGCAAGGACGTTTTCTTCCACGGTCACTATTCGGCCGGCGCTTCTTGACGAATCCAGCAAGAGGTTCACGTCCAGCGGTTTCACATAAATTGGGTTTACGACCCCGCAGGCCAGTCCATACTCGGCAAGAAGGTCTGCGGCCTCCTTCGCCGCCGTGGCGGTCTTGCCCAGGCCAAAAATTACTACGTCGCTGCCCTCTCTGATCACCGAACCTCGCCCAATGGGCAGTTCCTTTACGTCGGCGTCCATCACGCAGCCCGTTGCCGCTCCCCGGGGAATGCGAATGGCGAAGGGGCCGGGATATTTGTAAGCGGTGTAGACCAGGTGTTGCAGGTCGTTCTCGTCCATCGGAGCGGCGACAACCGCGTTGGGCAGGCAGCGAAGGTAAGAAAGGTCCAGAAAGCCGTGGTGGGTCTTCCCGTCTTCCCCGACAATTCCGGCGCGGTCGGCTATTATTGTTACCGGCAGGCTTTGCAGGCAGACATCATGCACCAATTGGTCGAAGGCTCGTTGCAGAAAGGTGGAATAGATGGACACAAAGGGCTTGGCGCCAGTTGATGCCATGCCGGCCGCCATGCTCACAGCGTGCTGCTCCGCAATGCCCACATCGAAAACCCGGCCAGGAAATTGCTGGCGCACGTCTTCCAGGCCCGTTCCCTCCAGCATAGCCGCCGAAATACCGACTACCGTATCGTCCTCAGCCATCAATCGGCTGATTGTGTCGGCAAATACTTTTGAGTAAGTGGGCGCGCCCGAACCGGCGCCCAGCGGTGAACTGGGTTGATGAAATTTAACGGGGTCATCTTCCGCCGGTTCATAGCCATGTCCTTTATGGGTTACCACGTGGACAATGGGGACCTGGCCGGTCGCCAACTTTGCCTGTTGAAGGGTCATTTCCAGTTGCCGCAGATCGTGTCCCGCTACAGGACCAAGGTACTGGAAACCCAGTTCATTCCAGAACATCGTGGGCAGAATGAAGGTATCCAGGCTGTCGTTGAACCGCTTAACCAGCCGATAGATAGCGTCTCCGGTGGGAACTCTCTTCGAGAGGGACCGCATCCGCCCGATCATCGCCCGATATTCGGGGTGGGTAATTACCCGCTTTCTCCAATTGGTCAGAAAGCCGATGTTTTCGGATATGGACATTCCGTTGTCGTTAAGCACGACAATCAACCGGTCTGGATTGAGGTGAACAATATTGTTAAGGGCTTCGAAGCTGGAGCCCGACGTCATAGCTCCGTCCCCTACCACGGCCACCGTCCATGCGTCCTGGCCTCGGGTAGAAAGGGATTGGGCGATGCCCAGGGCAATTGAGAGGCCGGTGCCCGCGTGGCCGGCGCAAAGAGTGTCATGAGGGCTTTCGCTCGGTTCGCCGAAACCGGAAATGCCGCCGGCCAGACGTATGTCCTGGAATTCATCGCGCCTGCCGGTGACCAGTTTGTGGCTGTACATCTGGTTGGTCGTGTCCCACACCAGGCGGTCCTTGGGGCTGTCGAAAACGCGGTGAAGGGCCAGGGTCAATTCCACCACGCCAAGGTTCGAGGCCAGGTGACCGCCCCGCTCCGTTATCACCGAGATTATGGTGTCCCGAATCTCATTGGCAAGCTGATTCAACTCCTTCCGGGTCAAGCCCTTCAGGTCTGAAGGAGAGTCGATTTTGTCGAGTAATCGGGATGACATAAGCAATTCCTGGAACTAACTGACTTGCTTTAAGACCCTGCCTGGCTTGAATGGCAAAATATGACGAAAAAAGCGTAAAGTGCCGCCACCTTCCTGTCAAGAAAGCAGCAGTTTACGTGAGCCTCCCTGAACTGTTTGCCCCTCCAGGCTAAATCATGTGGCCTTGGCAGGAAACGGCTACCGATACCTGGATATCGTGTATGGCTTGGGACATTGTCTGGCCGATCAGGTCAAGCTGGCTAACCTGTGCAATGCGGTCAGCCGCCCTGGAGTGTTCCTGGCGGGAAAGCAGGCGTGGGAAAATGCCACAGGCGTCGGCCAGACAGATGATCATCTGATCCCTGGGGTCCGGGATTTCATCGCTGAAGAGTACATTCAGGATGCGCAGTTTAACTTCCCGTTCTACGGAACCGTCTATCGCGGGATACCGCCTCGAACGAAAGACCCAGAGAAAGCGGTCATCTGCTTTCTCCAGTACACCCTTTTCCACCAGCCGTTCCAGCGACTTCTCGCGAAGTTCGGTGCCGTGGCGGGAAACTTGCTCTACCCAGTAACGCGTATCCTGGTTGCCACCGACCGCGATCTCAGCCAGTATCGGATCCAGAATGTCATCTCCAACAGGAGTGGAGTCAATCAAGATGAGGTTTTCCAGGTCCGTGTCTATCCGGTTCTCCAACGCCAGATCCATCAAGACCGAGCCGGCCAGTGCATAATCTACCGACCAGGTAGGGACCTGTATAAATCTGCCATCCTCGTCCCGCAGGAGAAGCAGTAAAATTTCTTCAACGAATCTCAACATACGAAGTGTCACCTCACCAAATCACGTAGTTAAACATTAATGACTTGGGGAATTCCACGCCCGTTTTAAGCGGGCCATCCCGTTTTCTTAGCCAGAAAATTTAATACAAATCTCAATGTTCGATCTTATGAATATATTGTATCACAGGGTCACCGGAAGTAAGGGAAAAGACGCTCTTATTCAACGGGCGCACGCGCATTCAGGCTGGTTTCTTACTCCACCGCAATTGGACAGAAATCTTGACAGATACGCCACAGTTCTTAACTGCCCAAGCATGGAGGGTTAGCCTCGCCTGGGGAGGGGACGGAAAGTAAGAGGAATGGTGGGCCGACAGAGGAACCAGGGTAGGAGTCGGAATATCCGGATCACCGGCCTCTTGTAACTATTAGTGGGCAAAAGGAGGGTAAGGCTGGAAAGTGGTGGGCAGTACTGGACTCGAACCAGTGACCTCCTGCGTGTAAAGCAGGCGCTCTAACCATCTGAGCTAACCGCCCGTTGCACACAAAGGCAGAGAAGTAGATATTTGCAGGGATAGTTCACATAAACCGAAAAAAGTGGCGCGCTTGGCGGGATTCGAACCCACGACCTCTGCCTCCGCAGGGCAGCGCTCTATCCACTGAGCTACAAGCGCTAATGGAGCCTGGACATATCTGGTGCCGAGGGAGGGATTTGAACCCACACGTCCATAAGGACACTGCGCCCTGAACGCAGCGCGTCTGCCGTTTCGCCACCTCGGCACGTCACCTGGCAAAGCCGTGACCGGAACTGTCCAGGTGGTGGGCGATGGAGGATTTGAACCTCCGACCTCCTCGGTGTGAACGAGGCG
>JAJEDS010000190.1 GCA_022821365.1 Dehalococcoidia bacterium
AGGACTCGTATGCCAGGTTTAATCAGAAAGACCACATGGGCTCTCAGATGGTCTGGGATGCCTATTACAACGCTGAAAGGGACAAGCTGAAGGACAAGCAGCGCCTGCTGATGAGCAAGGGACGCCTCGGCTACGAGTCCACCGCCTGGGGCCTGGACTCCGCCGCGGATTCTCTGCTTTCATTGATGAACTTCTCCAAGAACCAGCCGGACACGAGGGCTACCGCATGGCAATCGGACCTGGAGCCCTCGCCCGTGGGCCGGCCGGAAACCACTCCCAAGGAAGCCTCTCAGATTGTGCGAAAGGCCGCTGAACTCCTGGGCGCGGACCAGGTTGGCTTTGCCGAACTCGACCGCCGCTGGGTCTATTCCCATTACTTTGACGCTGATACCAAGCAAGCCTTCCCCATCAAGTTTTCCGATGAACCCGGTTACGAGCAGCATGACCGGCCCGTTCGCCTGGAAGACGGCACCCGCGTCATTCCAAAGGAGATGAAGTACGTGGTGGTGATGCTCCACGAGTGGGGAAAGGACCTGGATGGCACGGAGCATGCGCCCACCCTTCTCACCGAGGGTCTCAGCACGCTGGCGTACGCCCGCATGGCGCCCACCCTCTGGATGGTGGCTGAGTTCATCAGGGGACTGGGCTACAACGCAATCCCGGCAGCCAACGATACGGCCCTGAGCATTCCGTTGGCCATTGACGCGGGTCTCGGCCAGGTAGGCAGGCACGGAATGTTGATTAACCCCAAGGTCGGGGCGCGCTGCCGCATATCCAAGATCTTCACCGACCTGCCCCTGGAGCCCGCCGGCGCGGTGGATTCCGGCATCACCGAGTTCTGCAACGCATGCCTGAAGTGCGTACCCAAGTGCGGCACAAAGGCCATAACGACAGGCGAACGGACTTTCGATCCCATTGACGAAAGCAATGCCAGCGGGGTGCTTACCTGGAAACTGGACGCAAAGAAGTGCATGACTTTCCAGAACCGGGTGGGGAGCACCTGCAGCACCTGCGTGCGCCGGTGCGCCTGGACCAAGCCGCCCAACAGGATGTATGCAATCCCGCGTTTCTTTATCAGGAACTTCCGGTGGAGATGGTTGAACAAGACCTGGATTTGGCTGGACGACCTGGCGGGAAACGGAAAGTTTGACAAGAAGTCAAACGACTTCTGGGTGAGCAGCCGCTAGGAACTGTCGTCAGCTTTATGGTCGGATTCTCCGAGTGTCCTGTTTCGTCATACCGGGTACTGTCATACCCGCGAAAGCCGGTATCCAGGAGCCATTGCGCTCCATTCGCTGGATTGGACCTGGCCATTCTGGATTCCGGCTCGAGGCCGGAATGACGATTTGGGCTGAAGGCGACTTCGCGAATCTGAACAGTTACAATAAGAAGGCCCCCGGAGTCCCAATTTAGGGAGACTCCAGGGGACTTTGATTTCTGCGGGGCGGCTGTCAGGGCAGCCGGGCCGCGATGAAGGGTTACTTCATAAACTTCGCCGCCGAGGGCACCGGGTCAGGGTCGCCCATCGGGTCCCTTTCGTCCTCTTTGGTCTGTATTTCGATTTGCAGCCTGATGCCGTTGGGGTCGCTGAAGTAGAAAGTCTTGCCCCAATGCCTCTCGATTACATCGGTAACTTCCACGCCGTTGTCCTTCAGCAGTTGTAATGCTTCGTCGAACTCTGCTTCGGTGGCGACCGGAATGGCGAAGTGGTTCAGGTACTGGTTGCTGGTCGTGGTGAGGTCCGCGTCGGTCTCGAAGAAAGCGAAGGCGTTCCCCCCGCCAATCTCCACGTTATAGTGCCGCCCTCCGCTGGGAGTGCGCATGGTCCGGGCTATCTTCATTCCCAGGATGCAGCAATAGAACTGGACTGTAGCTTCCATGTCGTTGGTGTTGACGGCCACGTGGTCGATGTTGGTTGTCTTGAACATGGTGCTGCCTCCTTTTATTGTGGAGTTGTCTTGATATTACCAGAGGGACTGTTCCGACGGTAGACTTGGATGCCCGGCCTTATTGCCTGACCCTGTCCTCATTTCATACGAAGAAGAAACCCGGTTGGCCCGGGTTCCAGGCTCCCGACTTCGCGGCAAGGACGGGTTTCCCCCTAATCTGGAATGCGATAGTCTTGCCCCAGCGTCAACCCTTTCGTTGACATTCGATTTGGCCAATCCTAATATGTGGTGAAAAGGCGCCCGTATCAGTGCTTTGGGCTCGAAAAACGGAGAGGCGGTTATGCCCCACCAGGAAGACGTCCGGTTGATGGCCCACTTGATGAGACGCGCAGGCTTCGGCGATCCCCGCGAGGAACTGGAGAAGCGTGTCTCCAAAGGCTACGAAGCCGTGGTCGAGGAGCTGCTTTATCCGGAGCGGCAGCCGGCTATTGACGAAGAACTGCTGTACCGGTACTTCCCGGGTTATGAGGGGGCCGGTGCGCCGCCAATTAACCAAGCCAACTGGGTGTACCGGATGATCAACACCAGGCGGCCCCTGGAAGAGAAAATGGCCCTCTTCTGGCACCAGTTGTTCGCCACCGGCAACTCCAAGGTGGACAATCCGCCGGAGATGACTCGCCAGATTGCCATTTTCCGGGAGCACGGACTGGGCGCCTTCCGCGACCTGCTGGTAGAAGTTGCCAAGTCGCCCGCCATTATCTTCTGGCTGGACAACCACGGGAATCGCGACGGCGCCATAAACGAAAACTGGGGGCGGGAGCTGCTGGAGCTTTTCTCCATGGGGGTCGGAAACTACTCCGAGGACGATATCAAGGAAGCAGCCAGGGCCTTTACCGGCTGGACCATTGCTCCCAAGATTCCCCGCAATCCCTATGGTCGTTTCCACTGGCAGTTCGAGTACAAACCTGAGAATCACGACAGTAGAGAAAAGACCTTTCTGGGGCATACCGGCAACTTCAATGGCGAAGATATCGTCGACATTATTGTCGACCAGCCGGCTACGGCCCGGTTCCTGGCCCGCCACCTCTACCGCTTTTTCGTCGCGGACGAGCCCCACGTGTCCACCTGGAACATTACCCCACCCGTTGACCCTGAAGCCATCGAGTTCCTGGTGAACGTCTACAATGAGTCCCGCGGCGACATCCGGTCGATTTTGCGAGCGCTGTTCAATTCACACTACTTCAAGAATGCCCGGTTCGCCCGGGTGAAATGCCCCGCTGAATTGGTCGTTGGCGCCGTGCGTTTGGCTGGCAACTATAACGGCTTCAAGCCGGGATTCAACAACCTGGCGCTGGAATGCGGCTGGCAGGGACAGGAGCTTCTCAATCCCCCCAGCGTGGAGGGTTGGCACGCCGGCTCCGAATGGATCGACCCCGGCGTCTTGATGCGCAGGGTTAATTTTGCTGCCAGGGTATTTGGAGATGTCTCGCTGCCCGGTGTGCAGGCTATCATCAAACGGGTGGTGGTCAATGCCCATGGGGATCCTTCTCCCCAAGCGATAGTGGCAGCCTGTCTTGATGCCATGGGACCACTGGAAGTCGGCGAAGCGACTTACTCGGAGTTGATCGCCCATGCCGAAAGGTGCGGAGACCTGGCCTGGGGCACCAGCGAGGAACTGCTTGCTACATTGCGGAATGTGAGCAAGATATTGACCTTGATCGCAGCCTCCCGAGAGTTTCAGTTTGCCTAGAAGGCATTAAAGAGTCCTTCCCCCTTGACGGAGGAAGGTCAGGATGGGGGTGATAGCTCGCTGTCGGGAGATTCCCCCTCACCCTAATCCTCTCCCACCAGGTGAGAGGGGACTTATTCAGACCTTCCTTAGCAAGCGCCTGCAACTGATGTAGAGGGATATGAAGATGGCATCTACCTATAAGGACCCCGTGCTGGTGGTACTGGAGCTGACCGGGGCTAACGATTACCTCAATACCATCGTTCCCTACAGCGATCCCCTGTATTGGGATAACCGACCCAAAGTTCATATCTCGGAAGACCAATTGCTTCCCATAGATGACCGGTTGGCATTCCGTTCTGATATAGAGCCGCTGAAAGAAATCTACGACCAGGGCGACATGGCAATCATACACGGTATCGGGTTCGAAAATTCGCCCCGTTCCCATTTCCGCGCCATGGACATCTGGCACACTTGCGAGCCGGATTCCATCGGGATTGATGGCTGGCTGGCCAAGGTGGTCCGGGACCTGGATCCCGGCGGCGAGAACGTGCTCAAGGGAGTGAGCCTGGGACAGGGCCTGCCTCGGGCGCTGGCGATGAAGGGCGTCCCCGTCACTTCGGTCAACAACCTCCCTACCTACGGCGTGTTGTCGTCAAATCCGGCTATCACCTCCGAGCGGGACCGGACGCAGCTATTGGAAAGTTTTGCCCGCATGTATGCTCCCGCCATCGGCACCGGACCGACCATGGAATACCTGGGACAGGCGGGACGGGATGCGTTGAGGGGAGCCGACATCATCCGGGTTGCTCCCCAGGCCTATTCTTCAACCGTAGAGTACGCCAATAACCCCATCGCCAGGCGCCTCAGGGATGTGGCCCAGGTGCATCTGGCCGGCCTGGGCACCCAGGTGTTTTACACTGCCTACGGGTCCTTCGATACCCACTATGACCAGATGGGATCACATACCAAACTCTGGATGGACATTTCCGTTGCCATACGAGACTTCTTCGCGGACCTGCGTGAGCACGGCGCCTCGGAAGAGGTCGTCATCATGCTGTTCAGCTAGTTTGGGCGCCGCGTCCGCGACAACGGCACTGGCACCGACCACGGAGCGGCCGGGGCGGCCTTCGCCATCGGAGACCGGGTGAACGGGGGAATGTATGGGACCTATCCGTCGCTGAAACCGGGCGATCTCATTGAGGGCGACCTGGCGCCCAATTACGATTTCCGTGGCTTTTACTCCACCCTGGCGGAAAAGTGGCTGGGCCTGGACCCGGTTCCCATCGTAGGCGGACACTTCGAGCAAATGGCATTCGTATAATTGTGAGCGGGGGCGCCCCATCCTAACCTTCCCTCGTCAAGGAGGAAAGGACTTATTCGAGGGAGACTGATTATGCTAACCACCGTCGCCGCTGGCCGAGTGTATGACTACAGCTACTGCATCGGCATGTACAGTCAGGCGGGCCGGGGATTTTGGGCTCCCCAGGACTTTGTGCTGGGACCGAACGGCCGAATGTATGTGTTGAGCCGCGGTGTGGAGCAATTGGGTCAGCGCGTCAGCAAAGTCACCCTGGACCACGAGTTTCAAGGCCAGTTCGGCTCCGTCGGCGCGGAGGACGGGCGCTTTGTCTGGCCCCGATCCATTGATTTGGATGACCACGGACGAGTTTTCGTTTCGGATGAGCACCTGAACCGGATAACCATTTACGACGAAGAGGGTGGTTATCGGTATCATTGGGGTAGGTCCGGCAGCGGGGACGGGCAGCTGAACGGACCGTCGGGCATTGCCTTCGATTCCAGAGGCGCCATTTGGGTGGTGGACAGCCTGAATCACCGGGTGCAGAGTTTCAGCCAGATCGGTGAGTTTCAGTCCGCATTCGGGAAACAAGGCGCCGGTGACGGAGAACTGGAAATGCCATGGGGCATCTGCGTTGACCGCCAGGACAACATATACGTAGCGGACTGGGGAAACAACCGGGTGCAAAAGTTCGCTCCCACCGGGGAGTTGCTGGTCAAGTTCGAGGGGACAAGCGCCGGCGTTGGCTCTCTGAAAGGGCCGTCCGGTGTAGCTGTGGACTCGGAAGGGGATGTATACGTAACGGATTGGGGCAACCACCGCGTCCAAATCTACGCTCCTGACGGCCAGTACATCACGGCGCTGGTCGGTGACGCCCAGGAGCTTTCGCCATGGGCTAAGGCTTACATTGACGCCAATCCGGATCTCATCAAAGCCAGGCGGCGGACAGACCTGGAGCCGGAATGGCGGTTCCGGCGACCGGTGGCCGTCAACGTGGACGCCGATGACCGGATAGTAGTTTTGGAGTCCTACCACCACCGGCTTCAAATCTACAACAAGCTAAAGGACTACGTGGAACCGGCGATAAACCTTTAGGGCGTATCCCACACCAGCAGGGGCGATTCGCGAATCGCCCCTACTGGTGTGGTGTGTGTTCGTGAAGGACGAAAGACACCCTCATCCCCTATCTAGCTTTTTCCCGTCAAAAAGGGAACGGACTCTTGACGGGGGCTATGGCATCAGGTGATTGGGGAGTAAGCATCGTTCCCTCGAGGCGATAGCATCGCCACTGGTCATTCACCACACCGACCTCGCCTGCTCACCCGCCCAGCAGGCCGGTCAACTCCCGTACACTATCCAGGCTGTCCAGCCGCCCCACGGCAGCGATAACCTGTTCGGTTGCTTCGTCTCCCAGGCTCTCGCCGGCCAGGGATCGGAACTTGTCCAGCAGATCCTCCCTGGGCCGGGGGTTGTGGCTGTCGCCGTAGTGGGCGCCGGCGCTGCCTTCCAGCGTCCGGCCGTCGTCCAGGGTAATGGCCACCCTTGCCGCCGGGTAGTCATAACGGCGCATGTTCATGTCCGGGTCCGAGTTGATCTCAACCCGATCGGCCAGGGACCGCACGGCTGGGTCTCCCACCCGTTGGTCATAGAAGGCCGGAGCGCCGGTTTCGCCCCGCACCAGGGCGGCGGCCAGGGCGTAGGGTATGGAGAACTTGGCGGACAGCATGTTCTCCGGCGCGGGATTGGCCATTATCCGCACTATGGGCGGCGCGGTAACGTCAATGCGCTTGACGGCCTCGGCCCTGAAGCCATCCTGCTGCTGCAGCGCCAGGGCCGCGTCCAAGACCGGGTGGTTGTAAAGGCAGCAGGCGTGGTATTTGGTGTAGTTCTGCTCGATGCGCAGTGGCCCGATGGGGCCGGCATCGCCCCAGCCGGCAACCACCGCCTCCGGGTCAAAGCCCTCGCCCAGAATGCTGGTGTACAGGTCAGCAGGCCCATCGTTGACGGCGGTGAAGCCGCACTGCCCCAGGTAGGCGGCCATTATTCCCTGGAACTCGGAGCGGCCGGGGTACAGGTTGCGGATGGTGGCCCCCTCCAGGCAGGGAGTCCAGGTGTTGGCCGGGCTCATGGACATGGCCAGGTTCATAGCCTGCCGGGTGGCCGCGGCATCGTAACCCAGCAGTTTCGCCGTGGCCGCTGCCGCGCCGATGGTGCCCCAGGTGCCGTGGGAGTGGACTTCAGACTTTGCCTGTACGCCCGTCCCGATGCGGGAGGTAACCTCGTAACCCACGATCACCGCCTCCAGGGCAGCCCTGCCGGTGGCCCCCACCTCCTCGGTCACGGCAATGGCCCCGGGTGTTACGTGGATGGAGGGATGCCCGCCGCCCAGCCGGCTGCCCTCGTCCAACTCCAACGCCACCCCGGCAGTGGCGTTGACCAGCGCAGCGAATACAGGCTGCACCCGCCCGACCCGGTGCCCAAGGATGGTAGCGTGCCCCGCGCCGCTCATAGTCCGGGCCAACCTGGCCAGGCTCTCGTTCTCCGCCAGCCGGCTGCCACCCAAAATGGCCCCAACGGTATCCAGCACCACGTCCCGGGCCGCTGCCAGGGTAGATTCTGACAGGTCTTCCAGCCGGGTTTCCGCTACAAACCTGGAGAGTTTATCGAGGTAATCGGAAGGGTGGTTGTTCATTGGGAGACCTCCGGGGGGCGGACGAATAGATTGGTGACAAGATGTGCCTATCTTAACAGATGGCAGCCGGATGCTTGCGGTGAAACACGAGGGGCGCGAAAGGTAAGGTAGCGCATGGGCCGCTGGACCGATCGTCGACTCTGTAGAATCAACCCGTCCTTGAAAAGGACAGGCCGCAGCTTTACCATACGGTACAGCAAATTTCGGCGCAGGCCAGGTGCGACTATGGCGACTACACCGGTAAAGGCTCCCCCAGCAACCCGGGAAAGGCGCAAGTTCACGGTGGACGAGTATTTCCGCATGGTGGAGGCGGGTGTTCTGAAACCCAAAGAGCGGGTGGAGTTGATTGAAGGGGAGATACTGATTATGCCACCGATGGGACCGCCTAATTTTGGGGGCGTAACTCGCCACGCGCGAGTATTTATCAGCCGAGCGGCCAATCGGTTCAGCGTTCTAGTCCAAGGACCAGTGCATTTGGATGAGCACACGGCTCCGGAGCCAGACGTAATATTGGCGAAGTTCCGCGATGACGACTATTCCTTTGCCCACGCCACCCCCGAGGACATTCTTCTGATAGTCGAGGTGGCCGACTCTTCGTTGGCCTACGATCGCGAAGTTAAGGCCCACATCTACGGGCGTTTCAATATACCTGAGACGTGGGTGCTGAATCTGCCCGGGAATTGTCTGGAGCGGTTTACGGAACCGGGGCCAGAGGGTTACGGCCAGCACACCGTCCTGCGGCGGGGGGACAAGGTCAGGCCGGTAGCATTACCTGACCTGGAGTTGGTGGTGGATGAATTGTTGCTGCCGGTGGCGCCAACAGTGGAGGAAGAGCAAGGTTAATCCACTAATTTTCACGAATTGTCACTAATGGGTAGTTCGGGTTTTTTGGTGCCGTTAAGCAGGCCATTGGCTTCGCGGTAGGCCTCGGTGAGGGCGGAGAGTAGGTCATCCGTTGCTTCCTCGAGATAGATAAGGGCAGGACGGTTGGTTTTCCATAAATCCCGCATCGAGTACCTATTCAGGGCAGGAATCGCGCTTGGTGCAAGTTGCCTAAGCTCATGGGCATTCAGGTAGAGCCAAGGACCCTTGGTTCTGCTCTGACCGGAGTTAACCTTCGCCAATGGTCTTTTTGTCTTGTATGAGCGGATAAGAAGATTGACATATTTTCGGCCATTAAGCTCAAGGATCACTAAATTCTCCTGGTCAAGAAGTTCGCACCAACTGATAATACGTTCCATATCGTCCTTAAACTTGACCGGAATGTTTTCAAATTCCTTATGCAAGGAAATCGTATCCGATTGAGCACTTGTCTTCATTGGCACTTGCTATTCCAGTTCCTCCTATTTCGGTAAGTCATTCAATGCTTACTCTGGAATCATAATTGGGTTCGGCGGGCGCGAACCGCTGAGGTTCCAGGGTCCGGTGATTACGATAGAAGGCAGCCCGTTTACAGCCAGCAGGTCCGTCACCCCCATCCTGGCCTCCCCCCGTCAATGGGGAAGGGACTTTATCGGTAAACCTTCCTCGGCCCCACCGTCTTCATATACCCTTCGAAGTTGCGGCGGGTTTCGGGGATGGAGTCGCCGCCGAACTTTTCCATGAAGGCGTCGGCCAGCACCAGGGCCACCATGGCCTCTCCGATTACCCCGGCCGGCGGGGCTTGGCAGACGTCGGAGCGTTCGAAGTGGGCCTGCACCGGTTCGCCGGTGTCCAGGTCCACCGAGGGCAGGGGGTTGTGCAGGGTGGCGATGGGCTTGATGCCGAAGCGGGCCACCAGGGGCATGCCGTCGGTCATGCCGCCCTCGGTGCCGCCGGCCCGGTTGGTCTTGCGCTGCCAGGGGTTGTCGGGGTCGGTTACCGGCTCGATAACGTCGTGGACTTCGGAACCCCGCTTGTTGACCACCTCCCAACCGGGGCCGATGGAGACGTCCTTGACGGCGTTGATGGACATGAGGGCCTGGGCGATGCGGCCGTCAATCTTCTTGTCCCACTGGATGTGGGAACCCAGGCCGATGGGCACGTTCTCGGCAATGACCTCGACAGTGCCGCCCACCGTGTCGCCGGCGTCCCGGGCGGCGTCGACCTCGGCAATCATCTTCTGGGTGGCCTCGGGGTCGGCGCAACGCACCGGCGACTCCTCCACCGCGTCCCAGTCAATGGCGTCGTGGGTGTCGGGAGTGTCCGCCCACACGCCGCCGATGGATATGACGTGGCTGTGGAGCCTGATGCCGAACTCCTCCAGCAGGCGCATGGCGATGGCGCCGGCGCCCACCCGCGCGGCAGTCTCCCGGGCGCTGGCCCGCTCCAGGACGTTACGCACGTCGGAGAAGCCGTACTTCATAGTCCCGGGCAGGTCGGCGTGGCCGGGTCTGATGCGGGTGACACGGCGATTGCGGCCCTCCTGGGAAGGATTCTCCACGTACTCCACGGCCATGGCCTCGGTCCAGTTAGCCCAGTCCTTGTTCTCAATGGTCATGCCGATGGGGCTTCCCAGGGTGAGGCCGTGGCGAACGCCGGTCATTATGTGGGCCCAGTCCTGTTCGATAAGTTGGCGGCCGCCCCGTCCGTAGCCGCGCTGCCGCCGGGCCAGTTGGGTGCCGATGTACTCCTCGCTGATGGGCAGGGCCGCGGGGACGCCCTCCATGATTATCACCAGGCCCTGGCCGTGGGACTCGCCTGCCGTAAACCACCGGATCATAATTCGCTACCTCTTCTATCGATTGATCCACGAATAGGCACGAATATTCACTAATGGTCCCTTAATTGCAAAGAGCGCATTAGTGTTTATTCGTGTCTATTCGTGGACAAAAAGGGAATGAACAAAGCGGGATGTTTGCCGCTCAGATGCGGGACTGCATGGCCCGGATTGCCGCTTCCAGCATTACCGGTACCGGCGCGGGCCGCTCCAGCCACATCTCAAAGGAGGCCGCCCCCTGGTAGACCAGCATTTCAATGCCGCCCAGGGTTTTTGCGCCGGCCTGGGCCGCTTCCCGCAGCAGACGGGTTTCGATGGGATTATACACCAGGTCATTGACCAGGGCCGTTGGTGGGATGGCGTCTCCGGGCAAGGGCGTTTCATCCTCACCAGGGCCGTGGGTCATGCCGATGGTGGTGCAATTGACGATGAGTTCGGCGGTGGCGGCGGATTCAATTAACTCGGGACCAGGAAGGGGTATGGGACTGGAGGTTATGCCCCGGTTCCGGGCCAGTTGGGCCAGGCTTTCCGCCCGTTCCGGGGTGCGGTTTGCGATGGTGAGGACGCCTACCCCTTCGCGAGCCAGGGCCAGAACCACGCCCCGGGCCGCGCCTCCGGCCCCCAGGACGAGGGTACGGCGTCCCCGGGGTTCAAAGCCCGCGCTTTCCCGCAAGGCCCGAAGGAAGCCGTAGCCGTCGGTGTTGTGGCCGGTGAGCCGCCCCTGCCGGTTGACGATGGTATTGACGGCGCCGGCCTCGGTGGCCCAGTCGTCAATTTCGTCCAGGAAGGGCATCACCGCCAGCTTGTGCGGGACGGTTACGTTGATGCCCAGGACGGCGGGCTGGCGCAGGCCGTTGACGAACTCCTCAACCTCGTCCGGCGCCACCTGGTACGCCATGTACCTGGCATCTACACCGCAGGCATCCAGCGCCGCCTGCTGAAACACAGGCGACATGGAATGCCCTATGGGGTAACCAATTATGCCAAGGGCGGTGTTCATTTGAAGGGAGCCCTCACCCCCGGCCCCTCTCCCTCAGGGAGAGGGGAGTATTCTCATAAGTGAACATTCGTGACTATTCGTGGATAAATCCCTTCGCGGCCCTTCGTGTTCCTTCGTGGATTGATTAACCGCCGAGTTGGGCCAGAATATCGCCCAGGCGTTGCTGCTGTTCCTGGAGGTTGCGCAAGCGGTCCTCCTCGGTTTCCACCACGTCGGGGCGGGCCTTGGCGCGGAAGTTGGGGTTGTTGACCAGCTTTTCCTTGCGCTCCAGTTCCCGTTCGGTGCTGGCCAGTTCCTCCCGCAGCCTGTCCTGCTCGGCGGCCAGATCCACCACCCCCTCCAGGGGCAGTCGCACCACCAGGGGATTTACCACCAGGGTAACGCCCCTGGTCTGCTCCGAATCCTCCGGAGCGCCGGAGGTAATGCTCAAGGGTTCCACCCGGGACAGGGTGCGGATTACCTCCGCCTCTTCTTCCATGGCTCGCCGCAGGCCGTTGGCCTCCACCTGGGCCTCCAGCCGCTGGTTGGCCGGAATACGAAGCTGGGCGCGGGTGTTGCGCACGGCGCGGATGGTCTGCATCACCAGGGAGATTTCGTCCTCGGCCTGCCGGTCGTGGCGCGGAGACTCGGCCTGAGGGTAGTCGGCGACCATTATGGACGGGTCCAACTCTCCCTCAACAGGCAGGCAGGAGGTCAGGTTCCGCCAGATTTCCTCGGTAATGAAGGGCATGAAGGGATGCAGCAGGCGCAGGGTACGCTCCAGCACGTGGGCCAGCGCCGGACGGGGCGAGGGCCCTTCGCCGGAACGCATGCGCACCTTGGCCATTTCGATGTACCAGTCGCAGAAGTCGTCCCAGATGAAGTCGTACAGGCTCTGCTGTGCCTCGCCCAGTTCGAAGGCAGCCAGGGAGGCGTTGACGTCGGCAGTAACCCGGTCCAGCAGGCTGACGATCCAGCGGTCCTCCCGGTGCTCCAGGTTGGGCAGATCCCGCCAGCCGGCCAGGTCGTCCTGCCCCTCAAGGGAAGTAATGACGAAACGGGCGGCGTTCCATACCTTGTTGGCGAAGTTGCGGGCGGCCTCCAGCTTGCCCTCGGTGATGCGCAGGTCGTTGCCCGGGGCGGTGCCGGTGGACAGGGCAAAGCGGAGGGCGTCGGTGCCGTAGCGGTCGATAAGGTCCAGGGGATCCATAGTATTGCCCCGGGTCTTGCTCATTTTTTCGCCGTTGGCGTCGCGGATCAGGCCGTGCAAGTACACCGTGCGGAAGGGAATATCCCCGGTGTTCTCGATGCCCATCATAATCATGCGGGCCACCCAGAAAAAGAGGATGTCGTAGCCCGTTTCCATGACGGCGGTGGGGTAGAAGTAGCTGAAATCATCGGTGTCGTCGGGCCAGCCCAGGGTTGAATGAGGCCACAGGCCGGAACTGAACCAGGTATCCAGCACGTCCTCGTCCTGGCGCAGGCCCTCGGAATTGCAGGTGGGACAGGCGTTGGGATCTTCGGTAGAGACCACAATCTCGTCGCACTCGTCACAGTACCAAACGGGGATGCGGTGGCCCCACCATAGCTGGCGGCTGATGCACCAGTCCCGAATGTTCTCCAACCAGTTGAGATAGACCCGGCCGAAACGGTCGGGGACTATGGTAATGTCACCCTTGGCCACGGCGGCGTGGGCGCGGCCGGCGATGGTGTCGGGCTCCTGGTGGCTGCCCACCTTGAGGAACCATTGCAGGCTGATGAGGGGTTCCACCACCGCGTCGCAGCGCTGGCAGTGGCCCACCGAATGGCGGTAGTCCTCCACCTTCTCCAGCAGGCCCAGGCTGTCCAGTTCCTCGGCCACGGCCTGGCGGGTGTCGAACCGCTCCCGCCCCTCATACTTGCCGGCCTGGTCGGTCATGTTGCCGTCAAAGCCAATGACGTTGATGATTTCCAGGCCGTGGCGTTCGCCAATCTCGAAGTCGGTAACGTCGTGCCCCGGGGTTACCTTCAGGGCGCCGGTGCCGAACTCCATCTCGATGGCCTCGTCGCCCACGATGGGGATGGGCCGGTCCATGATGGGCAACATGGCATCCTTGCCCACAAAGGCGGCATAGCGCGGGTCCTCTGGATGCACCGCCACGCCCGTGTCGCCCAGCATGGACTCGGGGCGGGTGGTGGCCACGGTTATGTGGCCGGTGCCGTCGGCCAGGGGGTAGCGGATGTAATAGAGCTTGCCGTCCTGCTCCTGGTATTCCACCTCCAGGTCGGAGAGGGCCGTGGCGCAGCGGGGACACCAGTTGATGATGCGCTCGTGCCTGTAAATGAGGCCCTTGTTGTACAGGTTGACAAAGGTGGTGCGGACGGCCCTGGCCGGGCCTGGGTCCAGGGTAAAGCGCAGGCGGGTCCAGTCGCAGGAGGTGCCCAGTCGCTTGTGCTGCTCGTCGATGGTGTTGCCGTAGCGGGCCACCCACTCCCAGATGCGCTCCTGGAACTTTTCGCGGCCCAGGTCGTGGCGATTGGTCCCCTCCTCGGCCAGCAGCCGCTCCACCACCCACTGGGTGGCAATGCCGGCGTGGTCCTTGCCCGGAAGCCACAGGGTATCGTCGCCCAGCATACGGTGCCAGCGGGTCAGGGCATCCTCGATGGTGGCGGTAAGGGCGTGGCCCAGGTGCAGCTCACCGGTAACGTTGGGCGGCGGCATGATGATGACGAAGGGTTGGCGGCCTGGGCGTATTTGTGGCGTGAAGTAACCGGCATCCTGCCAGTCCTGGTAAATGCGCTGTTCCACGGATGCGGGATCATAGGCGCGGGGGATCTCGGCGGGGGCGCTGGAGGTCATGGAAACTCTCCCTGATTAAAGCGGGTTGCGGATAGGGTTAAGCGAATCCGTTACGAACTGGCCTTGTTTCGTAATTTGGTACCGAAAATATACCATTGGGGGAGTGGGGGCGTCTATTGGGGGGAATGGCCTCAATGCTAAACTATGTCCAGAATCTGAGACTCCACGACGCGACGGCACTCCCTCAAGACATCACGGCGGGAGCAGGGAAAATGTACCGCAGCTTCACCATCAAAAATTTCCGGTGCTTCGACGAGTTAACCGTGGAAGGCATGGGCCGAATAAACCTGATTGCGGGCAAGAACAACGTGGGGAAGACAGCGTTGCTGGAGGCGTTGTGGGTGCATAGTGGGGCCGTAAATCCGGATTTGGCCGTGAGAATCGATTCTTTCAGGGGATTGGAACAGCAGACTCTGGAGAGCTTTCTCGGAAGTTTGTTCAGGGGATTTGACCGCGAACTGACCATAGAAATATGCAGCACAGGTGATTGGGAGGACTCACCTTTCTACCATAAAATCTATTTCGAAGACGGTTCATCCTTCGAGATGCCATTGGCTGGTCCTGAAAATGACCAGCTATCACTATTCCAGAATTCTTCTATTGCAATGCGTGCAAGCCAGGTAGTCGTTATGGAATACTCTGATGGTATGGGCGAGAAGACTATCGCCAAAGGAAGGTTAGTTGCCCGCCAGTTGGGTCCGGTCCAAGATGTAGGTCTAGAGGTAGCTTTCGAAACAGGCCAACCTTTACAAGACCATGCGAGAGCAATATTTCTCGCAGCGAGACGAGCATCTGTAGGTCTGGAAGACGTGAATCGCTACAGCGAACTGGAAGTCAATGGCGAGGCGGACGGCGTACTTGAAATCCTGCAATGCGTTGAACCGGAACTGAAGAGGCTTGCGGTTGTTTCTGCAAGGCAAGCTCCGAGCATTTACGCTGATGTTGGCAGAGGGAGGCTTATTCCCATTCAACTCTTAGGGGACGGAATGTCTCGCATCCTATCTCTGGCACTGGCCATTGCCAGTGCCCCAGAAGGCAATGTGATGGTGGACGAAATCGAAAACGGCGTCCACCACTCGGTGATGGAAAAGGTGTGGAAGGCCATTGGGGCCTTTGCCCGCAGTTATGACGTGCAGATTTTTGCCACCACCCACAGCTACGAGTGTATCGGGGCGGCCTACCGGGCCTTTGAGTCGGACGAGGAGGACGAACTGCGGCTGTTTCGTATTGAGCGGAGCCCTGAAGGCAAGTATAGGGCGGTGAAGTTCGACCGGGAGCGTATCGGATCTGCTTACCAGTTCAATATGGACGTGATTTAATGGTGCAATGGGGTCAGGGCAGAGAAATGCCTGCCGTCAGTAGCGGCAGGCAACTGCTTGTCGAGGGGCGGGAGGAAGTACAGTTCTTTCAGGCTTTTTTAAGACACCTGGGAATAGGCGATATTCAAATACGGGACTATGAAGGAAAAGACAATCTTCGCAGGTATCTCCTTTCCTTTACCGGCCTCAATGATTTTGTCCATGTTCGATCTGTCGCCATAGTCAGAGACGCCGATGACAACGCTCCCTCGGCGCTGCAGAGCGTCCAGGACAGTTTGCGGAACGCAGAGTTATCCGTGCCCAGGGGATTCACCACCCCGTCGGACGGTCCCCCGCGAATATCCATATTCATCATGCCCGACAACCACAGCGCCGGCGCCCTGGAACAGCTATGCCTTTCCGCGCTGGCGGACGACTCCGCAATGTCCTGCGTGGACGATTTTCTTCGATGCGTCAACGACAGGGTTGTAGACCCGCCGAAGGACCACCAAAAAGCCCGCATCCACGCCTTCCTGGCATCCCGCCAAGACCCTGAATTACGCCTTGGGGAGGCCGCCCAGCGGGGCTACATCCCCTAGTCCCACCCCTCCTTTGCCCAACTAACCCAGTTCCTTAAATCCCTTTAGCCGCCGCCTGACCCGACCTACGCCCAATTGGCGCCTCGTCAATGCGCTATTCGACGGGAATTCCTTTTGTTGCTTCCCCCGCGTTGCCTTAACTTATGAACAACCTGCCATAACTGCGGGTGTATAATCAGATAGTAGCGTCGCCTGTCCCACAATTTGCCCATAATTACGTTTTATCATATGGCAGGCGGCGGCAGGCGGCCACGAAAAGGATTTTTGGCTAGTCGCTTCTCCCCAACAATAGAAGGGTTTCCGAAGGCAACCCGAGAGCGTCAACCAGTTGAACGTGTTTTCCAGTTCCATTCCCGGTATTGCAATGCTCATTCGATCCGGTGGCGCCACTGTCCCCCTTTTCCTCGCCGGCTTCTTCCTGATTTTCCTGGTTTCCTTCCTCTTGCTAGTCCCTGGCGGCCCGCCGTCGCCGTTGGAAGCCCAGACTGATCCCCAGATGGAATGCCCTGATTCCGGGAATTGTGAACCTAACGTAGAGGCCGACTCTCGAACTCCTGCAGCCAACACAAGCTACGAAGTGTCCTTCAGGACTCCGGTGGCAATTGCACCTCTAACCGACAGCATAGTCATGGAGCTGCACGAGGACATACGGGTGCCTCGGGCGATCATACCCGCGCTGGTGAGGGTCCAGTACGAGTCAAATGGTGCGCCAAATGGCGAAAGGGGCAGAGGGGTCGCGACCGATGTTTCTCTGAACGACCAGAACGACCCACGTCACCCTACCACCGTCAGGATTACGCACGGAATTCGGTCTGCAGGAGAAAATGGGAGTCCAGTCGTTATCCCTGCTAACGCCACCGTCACCGTAATTTTCGACAAGAACGCCGGCATTTCCAACCCCACCGAGGGCGGCGCTTTTTCCTGGAAAGTAGGCGTGGGAGACGACGAAAACCTGGTGGATGCCAAGCACCCCGACGTTGACGTGCGCAAGGCCTTTTTGGCCGCCTCGGGCGCTGTCGAAGATGCCGATGTCGGCCTGCTGGTGGACCGGGAAATACAGTTGAGCCACGAGGAGATCAGCCGAGGCCAGTCCCTCACCGTCATCGCCCGGGGCTTCAAGAACGGCCATACCCTGACGGTGTGGCGGGACGCGAATGTCAACGGCATGCGGGAAACCGGAGAAAGCGACCTTTGCCAGGTGTTGGTGGAGGGCAATGACATCGGCTATTGCAACTTTAACGTCCATTCGCCGCCTTTTTCGGCCGGATTTGGAGAGTGCACCGACGAGTCAAAGCTGGACTGCAATTTCATCAACGCGGTGGACGGCCTTAGCGGATCTTCGGTTATAGTGATGGATGAAGATGATCCAAGCTCCATTTACGAAGCCGATCAGATACTGGAACTGGTGGGCCGGATTGAGGCCGATATCGTCCAGGGGCCGGGTGGCGATATCCAGGTGCAGTTAATCGACTTCCCAGAAGGTGTGATAACTGCCGTTACCATTGGCGGGGTACCCGCGGAAGTGGACCAACTTAGGATCGGTCCTTCGGGCAGGCTCTATTTCAGCGTTCCGGTTCCCGATGAAGTTCGCCTGGGCCGGCAATATCTGCGGGTCGAAGTGGACAGAGTCGACAATCTGGAGCCTGACCCCTACTCTCGTGAAGTTATAATTGACATCTCCCAGCCAAAGGCCATAGTCCGTATCTTCCCCGAGACGGTGCTGGCCAATCAACGGGTTTCCCTGTCGGGCCTTGGCTTTCACGATGAACGTGGAACGACAATCGAAGAAGTCCGCTTTGGCGGTTACACGCTCAAGCCTTCCCGGGTCAACGGGGGTGTTGGAACCATAGACGTAGCTGGGGACGGCAATTGGAACGGATCGGTGGATTTGCCCATTGTGGAGGCCACCACCTCAGAAGGGACCCACACCCTGCGGGCAAAGGACAGTCGGGGCCGCACCTGTTCGGTGGAGGTCACCGTGCCCCCCAGGCAAGTGACGGTCTCGCCCATCTGGGGCCGGCCGGGGACCACGATCGAGGTAACCGGCACGGGTTTCCCCAGCCGCAACGACCACGGCTCCAGTGTCAACCTGCGCATCTACTACGATGCCGGAGACCGCTTCACAGTCAATTTCGCCGAGCCCGACGCCAACGGGAACTTCTCCCGGGAAATACTGATTCCCCTGAAGACACCCACCCCTTCTTCCAATTTTGTCCGAGTTGAATTTGACGATGACAACGGTATAACCGTGGTAACATCGGCGCCCCATGAAGTGCCCGGGGCAGTGGTCCGGCTTAGCCCCAACGTCGGGCCCCCAGGGACTCGCTTCACCATGAGGGGGGCCGGATTCAGGCATCACATACCGGTGTCCCTGGTAGAGTTTTCCGATATCGACGTTTCACCCGGTCACGGGGTTTCGACCGACGCCAACGGCGAGTTTGAAGTGGACCTGGTGGCTCCCGGCCTGGATACAGGTCAGCAGACCGTACGGGCCACTGTGGCCGGGGTCACCGCCAGCGCTACCTTCTACATGAAACCGCCCGGAGTCGTACCCGGGTCTCCGACTCCGGTGGCAAGAGCGCTGGAGGGCCTGGGTGACCGGCTCCTTCGAGTCTTCCACTTCAACAACGACACCAAGGTCTGGGCCTTCTACGCCCCGGCGGTGGCTGGCGACAGCACTTTAGACTTGATGGTTGAAGGGGAAACCTATTTGGTTCTGGTCAGCGAGACGACGCAAGCCATCCTGAACGGAGAGTCCCGGAACCTGTCCTGTTACCAGGGCAACTGCTGGAACCAGATAGTGTGGTAATTTCCTGCGCTGCCAGTCCTGGACCAAGGTCCTGAAGCGACTGTCGAATAAATAGCTTGCCGCCGCTTCTGTTCAACAGAAGCGGCGGCGTCCTCTTCAGGGCGTCCTGCCTGGTCAGGCTAAACTGCTCGCGCCCTGGGTTCCAGCACCGTAACCTGCATGTTGGGCGGCAGGTTGCCGGTGGTGACCGTCAGGCTGCGGCGGGGCTGGACTTCGCTAACGCCCATCAACTGCAGGAAGGTGTCCAGGTTGCCCAGGGGTTCGGTGGCGCCCGGTATCTGGTAGTGCATGGGGATGACGATCTTCGGGTCCAGGTCCTGCATCAATTGCAGAATGCGCTCCAGGTCCAGCGTGCAGCCGCCGCCGGCCGGCGCCAGCAGCACGTCCACCGGCTGAAGCTCCTCCACCTGACGCGTGGTCAAGGGTGTGGCGATGTCCCCCAGGTGGCACACGTTGACGTTGTCCATCACGATGGAATAGGCCACGTTGCGCTCCTTCTGGGGCTGCCCTTCCTTCAGGGTGGTCATAACGCCCCGGGCCGCTACTCCAGAGTACTCATACTCCCCGGGGGCGTCGAACACCTTGGGCGCCCCGCCCACTTCCAGGCGGTTACTGTGGTTGGGGTGGGTGTTGCTGATGGTTACCACGGTGGCTTGCCGGTTTTCGGGGCGGAGACCCAGGGAAGAGGGGAAGGGGTCAGTTACAACCACCAGGTCGTCGGAACGCAGTCGGAAGCAGGCGTGGCCCAGCCAGGTAATTTCCATAGTCTTATTGATCCCTTCCCTTCACCAGATTCACCAGTTTCCAGGCCCCCGGCAGCAGCAGGGAAGCCGCAACCAGCTTGACCGCGTCCCCCACAACGAAGGGATACAGTCCCCACTCCAAGGTGGTAGCCCAGCGACTCTCCGCCGGCGCGAAGGTGGTCAGCCATAGCAGCCCCGGCACGTAGAGGATTACGTTTCCGGCCAGCATTGCCAACAGGATCTGGGGCCTGCGGTCCCAGCCCCTTTCCGCCAGCCATCCCACGGCAAAGGCCGCCGGAATGAACCCAACGATGTAACCACCCGAGGCGATGCTCCCCACGAAGCCCGAAGCGCCGCCGGCGTAAAAGGGCAGCCAGGTGCCCGCCACCAGGTACAGCAACAACGCCGACGCGCCACGCCAGCTGCCCAGGCTGGCGCCCACCAGCAGTACCGCAAAGGTCTGGCCCGTTATGGGCACCGGCGTGAACCCGAGGGGTATCTTAACCTGGGCCAGCAGGGCAACCAACAGGCAACCCCCGATTACCAGGGCCAGGTCGCGGGTGATTCGGCGGGCGCCGTCGCCGACGGGGAGGACGGCATCGGCCAGCACCGGCCAGGATTGCTGTGCTCTAGCGTTCAAAAGACTTGTCCTGGTTCAAAAATAGGGGCATCCCTCTGGCGCACCGGCGCTGGAAACTCATCAAGGCCAGACTACCTTGTTCCAGCAGTCGCCATCGTCGCAACTCAGTTCCAGTTGTTGCCCATTCACTATTAAGGTAACGGATTCCGTTACCAGAATCAAATAGGTCTGGCCCGAAGCCACGGCCTTCAACGTGCTCTCCTCAGGCACCAGGGGATCGTAGTAGATGAATTCACCCGTTTCCTGTACCCAGTGCCACACCCTTAAGAACTTGTTCCCCAGGGGCGCCATTGCATCGGTTACGGGCACGGGGACCGCTGCATCTGCGATTTCCGTTTCCGGTGAGGGAGACCCTGCATTACCTTCCTGGTCAGCCATTCTTTGGGGAGCAATGGACTGGGGAGCAATGGACGTTGGGAAATCGGGGGAAGCAGCTTCTGGCGTGGCTTGGGCCGGGGGTGTGTCGGGTTCGGCCACAACCGCATTGCCCGCGGACGACTGCAACGGCACAAGGGTAGGGGCGTTAATTGTTTCAGCTTGCTGCGCCACACTGCCCTGGGGAAAACCGAGACTCCATTGGTACGCCTGGTTTGGCCCCGGGGGAACGAGATACACCGCCGTGCGCACCGCGCCCGTAACCAGCAGAATTGCTCCAATAGCCAGCAGGACCGTATTCCCCACGTTTAGAGCCATTGCCATTCCCCGTCAGCCGGGCCGCAATTCAGTTTCTTCAGGAGAGACTGTACGGTACAACAATTCACTTCCAATAAGCTGATGTGCCCGTGGTCATTCTACATTCCTGCGAGGAGCGGACTAAAGCCGCATCGGCGTAGATGCCAGGGCCGGAAATCAATGGGCAGTATAAGTACGGCTGCGCAAAGGGGTCAACGCTTGACAGTCTTTTTTGGGGCGTGCTACTTTCCAATCACACGCCGCCATTGCTGCGGCCAGATTCAATTCGACTTGAAATCCCTTACCAGGGCAGAATCGTATATAATTGGACTGATACCCCGTTAGCTTTTGGGGCATGCGATGCTAACCCAACGCGCTGGCAGCGTATTAAACATCCTGGTTACCGAATACATCAGCACCGCCAATCCGGTGGCGTCGGAGGAGATTGCCCGTCTTTCTCCTACCAAGGTCAGCCCGGCCACCGTCCGCAACGCCATGTCCCTCCTCACCGACGAGGGCTACATTTCCAGGCCCCACGTCTCTGCGGGCGCCGTCCCCCTGGACCGGGGATACCGTTACCACGTGGAAACCCTGGATGAGGTTCCCCCACTGCCTGTCAGCATACAGCAGCAGATTCTTCACCACTTCGACCGGACCGACGCCGACCTGGCCGAATTGAGCCGGCGCTGCGCCCTGGTACTCTCTCGCATAACCACCAACATGGCTATCGTGACCGTGCCCCAGGCCCGCTCTCCCCGGGTCAGGCACATCCAGCTGGTTTACCTGGATGAACTCTCGGTCCTGGTGATCCTGGTCCTGCAGGACGCAAGGTTGCTCAGGCGCCTGCTGACCGTGGATGAACCCACGGATCAGGGCGCGTTGAGCCAGGTGGCAAATTACCTGAACGACCGTTTCAGCGGCCTTACATTGCCGGCAATCGAAGGGTCGGATATTGAAAGTGTGTCCGGCGACTACGGCCCACTGGCGGAACGAGTGCGCCAGAGTACACTGTCTCTGCTCCGGGAAGCCGACACCTACTCAATGCCTGAGCATTACGTGGACGGACTGCGCTGGCTGTTGAACCAGCCGGAAATGGCCCAGGGCAGCCAGGCCAGGGAACTGGTGGAATTGCTGGAGGAGCAGGTGCTGCTGGACAGCGTCCTGTCGGAGCAGCCCGACAGCGGGGACATTGCCGTTTTCATCGGTGGCGAGAACATGGAAGAACCCCTGCGACCCTTCAGTGTAATCCTTTGCCAGTACGGCATACCCCACCAGGCCAGCGGTACCATCTGCGTAATCGGCCCTACCCGCATGAGCTACGCCGGCGCCATCAGCGGCGTGGGCTACCTGTCGTCTCTTATGAGCAGCCTGGTCCTGGAGTTGTACGGGGGTCGGGGGGCGGGCGGCGGACAGTAGGCGGAAGCGGTTCAGATACACAGACTGCCTGGAGGGGGCGGGTTTGTAGCCCGCCCTTTTGAGTTTCTTGGACGCCTGTTGACCGTCGGTCGAAGTGACAGTGAACAATTCCAGGGCAATCGCGTATTAACGGAAACCCATTCTTCCCCTCTGTGAAACTCCATGCCCCCAGTGAACAGACTCCCCATTTCCTGATTCCTGGTTCTTAATTCCTGACGCCCCCCCTTGCCAACCTGCATAACCCATCTCTACCGTAAATAATACCTGGCCCGTCGGAGAACACCTCCGCCTCAGGCGAAGCTGCAGCCGCCAGCGTCAAAGAGATGCAGCCCCCGCCCTCCCCCGCAAAACAAAACGAAAATGTCGGGAAATAACCGGAAATGTAGGAGCTAATTTTTTTCTGAACCTCCCTTCCCCCGAACGCCCGTGGGGGCCACCCACATTTGTGAATATTCGTGTCCATTCGTGGATAGACAAACAGGAGACAAACCCATGACCCTGACCCAAATCAGAAACCAGATTCATCAACTCCAGCGCAAATTCGCTAAGGAACTGGCCGTCTACCGCCTCCGCCAACTGGCCGAGCAAATCGCCGAGGACTGGACCGTAGCCACCGCCGAAAAGGAACCACTTCCCAATCCGGTCCAGGTGGTCCAGCGCGTCGCCCGGGAGGGCCATGTCCTGAGGACCTACATGAACCTGAACCAGTACGTCCAGCGGTGCATCGACGAGGGAAGATGTCTGGAGGCCCCGCAAATCGTCCTGGCCCTGCTGCCCTGGGCCTGGAACCACCGCTACGACGACATCCTCTACGGCGAAATCCCCGCCTGACCGGCGAAGGTTCCCGTAGGGGCTGCCCCTCGTGCTCTTTGTGGACAAAAAAGAGAGAACAGCGAGAATTAAAACGCGATTGCCCTGTGAACAATTCCCCAGCCAAAGTGAGCGCCGGCGCCAATGTGTTAAACTGTGCCAAAAGCCATACAACTTTTGGAATCGTATATTTGGGGTGCAGATGTCCGATAACCACAGGCGAATGCTGGCATTAACGACATTGCCTCTGTTGATTGTGGGCATTATCGTTGGCGTCTTCGGCGGTTACCTGCTTTGGGAAGAGTCTCCGGAGTTGGCCACGGCCGTAGGCCTGGCCCTTTTCATTATCTCCGCGCTGGGCGGGCGGCTGGCCATCGAAATAGTGCTGGGACTGACGCGGGTGTATATCGCCGTGTATGAAATTCAGCAGAACACGGTGGAAAACACCATCGCCCTCACCGAAAAGAAGGTCGATGACATGGTCCGCCTGTCTGAAAGGAATCCCAGGTTCGGATATTCAGACATCCAGACTTTTCCCCGGTTCGCCCGCCGCAACCCTGTCTTCCAATCGATTCGCAGGAAAGTCTGGAAGGCTTGCTGGTTCCTTTATCCCACGGGGCTGGTGTTTACCCTGATTACCGGCAGTACCGCAGCGGTTTTCGAGTTCGTCGGTATTGGCTATCCTCTCATTGTGCTGGCCATTGGCGGCGCCTTTACCCTGCTGACCATGTTGATTGCCTTTGGGGAACCGCTCTTCGGCAACTGGCAGATCATGCGCAAATGCAACCGCATGCTCCAGGCTGCCTACCAGGTGGAAAAACGTCTGGAAAGCGGGGGCGCAGGCAACGTCTGAAAACTCTGGCCTTAGCCCGCTCAATTCCTTTGGGCCGGCATAGAAAGTGGCTTAGTTATGCCCGTCAGCAACGAAGACATAGCGGAAATATTCGAGAGCATGGCCACCCTCCTGGAGATGAAGGGCGACACCGTGTTCAAGATCCGCGCCTACCAGCGTGCCGCCCGCACCATCGGCCACCTCTCCTTTTCCCTTGAGCAGGCGGTGGGAGAAGGCGTCGACCTGAAGAAAATTCCGGACATTGGCAAGGCCATCAGTGAAAAGACCCAGGAATACCTGGAAACTGGACGCATCCGCGCCTACGACGAACTGGTGGGCGAGCTGCCCGACGGTGTCCTGACCCTCATGACCATTCCCGGCATTGGACCCAAGTCGGCCATGACGATTTCTCAGGAACTGGGCATCAGCACCATCGAAGGTATCGAAAAGGCCATTCACGACGGTTCGCTGGCCGCCCTGCCCCGCATGGGGCGGCGCACCGCTCAGAACATTCTCCGCCATCTCCAGACCGTGGGCGCCAAGAACGGGCGCACCCCCATAGGGCCCGCCCTGGCCGTAGCGGAAGAAACGGTTGACACTCTCCGCGCCGAATGTCCCTTTATCGAGCAACTCTACCCCGCCGGAAGCCTGCGCCGCTGGGAAGAAACCATCGGAGACATTGACCTGGTGGGCGTAGCGCCGGAGGATCAGCAGGCAAAGGTGGGGGATGTCCTGGCGTCGTTGCCCGCAATCCAGGAAGTGCTGGTGCACGGCCCGAAGAAGACCAGCGTCGTGCTGGAAGAGGGAATACAGGTAGACCTGCGGTTGGGCGATGCCGCATCTTTTGGCGCCATGCTCCAGTATTTTTCGGGCAGCCAGCAGCACAACATTCGCCTGCGCGACTTCGCCAACCGCAAAGGGTACTCCCTGAACGAGTACGGCATTACCAACCTGTCCACCGGCGACGCAAGCCACTTCCCCGACGAGGAGTCCTTTTACGGTTTCCTGGGCCTGCCTTACATTGCGCCGGAGTTGCGCCTCGGCTTTAACGAACTGGAAGTGGCCCAGGCCAACGCCCTGCCCAACCTGGTGACGGTGTCTGACCTGAAGGGCGACCTGCACCTGCACAGCGAGTGGAGCGACAGCCGCGACCCCATCGAGCGCATGGTGGAAGCGGCGGTGGAGCAGGGCTACCACTACATGGCCCTGACCGACCATTCATCCGGCCGGGGCATCGCCAACGGCCTCTCCAACGAGCGACTGGTGGAGCAGATTGGCATCCTGCGGGACCTGCAGTCCAGCTACCCGATAACCATCCTGTGCGGGTCGGAAGTGGATATTCGCGCCGACGGCACCCTTGACTACCCTGATGAACTGCTGGCCGAGCTGGACGTGGTGGTGGCATCGGTGCATTCCGCCATGGGCCAGGACAGCGATACCATGACCCGGCGCATCATCCGGGCCATGGAGCATCCCTCGGTAACCATCATCGGCCACGCATCCACCCGCCTGCTGAGCCGCCGGCAGCCTGTGGAGTTCGACATCGAGGCGCTGCTGCGGGCGGCCCGGGAAACGGGCACGGCCATGGAAGTCAACTCGGCGCCGGAACGTATGGACCTGAAGGATACCCACGCCCACCGGGCCAGGGAACTGGGCGTACCGCTGGCCATCAACACCGATTCGCACCACTACACCAGCCTGGGACAGCGGCGCTTCGGGGTAGGCATCGCCAGGCGCGCCTGGTGCGAGTCCAGGCACATCCTGAACACGCTGCCCCTTGACCGGTTCCTGGCCTACATTCGCGCCCCCAAGCCGCATCGGCTCGAAATTTTCGACTCCCGCGACGACGTGCCGGCCGCAACCCCTACACTCCCCAGTCCATTGGTATCCCCGTGACCTGGCAGTCCTGGCATAACGACCTTCCCGGTTCCGTTACCGCCGACGTTGAGGCTACCGGCCATTCCGCCGAAGATAACGCCGGCGTCCTGGCTGCCACGGCTCCGGACGCGGTCCTTCACCTTCGCGCTGCGGTGCGGTCAGGAGCAGCCTGGCCCCGGGCCCTGCTGGAGGCCATGGCCCTCTGGACCAGTCCCGAAGAGACCCGGCAGGATCGGACATTCCGTTACTTGATTGCCGGCGAGGCCCTGGACTGGCTTACCCTGGCCGAACGGCTGTGTCCTGAAATCGAGGACTTCATTCCCCCCGCAGACCTGGAACGCCTGCTTTTTGAGGGCCGGCTGCCCGACGACGTTACCCCCGAGGAGTTCAAGGACTGGATAGGCGGCAACAAGCACCGGGCTTACCTGAACTACTGGTATGGCGTAATAGTAGAGGAGGCCCTGCAGCAGTCTGCGGAAGACGACGTGCGCAAGCGGGAAAAGGCCCGCTGCTACCCCGACCACGAGGAAATGGTGGAGGAGGCCTTTACCCACATCTACGGGAAGACCCGAGCCGAATTGCTTCAGAACTACCGGAAGGAAGCCGGCATCCCCGAATATGCCCCCCTGTCCCTGGCGGACTGCAAGGAATTTACCTACTGGCTGTCCAAGCTGCGCTTCAATCTCTGGGACCCGGCCCGGGTCGCCAGCGACACCCGCAAGGGAATCCGCTACCTCAACTGGCTGGAGCAAGTCCCCGGGCCGCTGCTGGAGGAGGATATGGAGGGCTAGTCGAGCCGGCGAACATTCAGGGGCTGTTGTCAAATTGGAAGTAGAAATCTCCCCGCTTTCCATTACGTCGTTCCCGAGCAGGCGGGTACCTCGCAGCCAGGCCGGCTTGCATTCAGGTTCTCTCCATCGGTGCGCCATTCCGCTGGGCAATTCCTGGCGTTGATGTCTTCTCCAAAATACCCTGTGCGTTTTTTCCTCTTCTGTGCCTCTTGGCAACGAAAGCCTGCGGGTTCGGTCAGCGTTTCAGCTATCCGCGTTAGTGGCCGGCATCAGCCTGATGAATTGTTATTCACATTTCTCTAATCACCAACATATTGAAAACCCTGCCCTTCCCGTCTAAAATCTGCTGGGCCCAGTTGGATTAAAGTCGGCAAAATTTTGTGCAGGGCGACCAGGTGTCTCCCTCCAGCTGCGGCAGGAGTAACCCCCGGCATGGTAAGCAGCAATTACGAAGAAGTTTCCACTATGGCAGAATTGTCCGAGCAGGACTTGTCGCCCCGTCGTTATCAACGGGGCGAAATTGTAGAAGGCGAGGTGGTGCGGGTGGACGACGACGGTATTGTCGTCAGCATCGGCCTCAAGACTGAAGGCATAGTTCCTCCCCAGGAAATGAGGACCCTGTCCCAGGAGGAGCGGGATGGTCTGTGTTCCGGGGACAGCGTAATGGTCACAGTGAAGGGTGGCCGGGGCCCCGGCGACATGGCACTTCTCTCCCTCGACGCGGCCAAGGAGGAGCAGGGCTGGCTGGACCTGCTCCAGCACTCCAAGGAAGGCGATACCATCACCGCTCGGGTGGTGGAACAGAACCGGGGCGGCGTGGTGGTCAACTACCAGGGCATCCGCGGGTTCGTTCCCTTTTCCCAGTTGGCGCCCATGCCCAGCGACACCCGCGAACAGGCCATCGCGGAACGCATGGGCCAGGAATTCCCCTTCCACATCCTGGAAGTGGACCAGGCCAGGGAGCGTCTGGTGCTGTCCGAACGCGCCATCTGGCAGAAACAGCAGGAAGAGGAGCGGGACCAATTCCTGGCTACTCTGGAAGAGGGAAGCAGGGTCAGCGGCAGGGTAACGTCCTTGCGAGGATTCGGAGCCTTCGTCAACCTGGGCAAGGCCGAGGGCCTGGTCCACATTTCCGAGCTTTCCTGGAGCCGTATCAAGGGGCCGGAAGAGGTAGTCAGCGTCGGGCAGGAACTGGAAGTGCAGATACTCAAGGTGGACCCGGAAACCAAGCGCATCAGTCTCAGCCTGAAGCGCACCCTGCCCGAACCCTGGGAAACGGTGCCCGAGCGCTACAACGTAGGCGACATTGTCGATGGCACGGTTACGCGCCTGGCCGACTTCGGCGCCTTCGTGCGGCTGGAAGACTGGGTCGAGGGTCTGGTCCACATCTCCGAACTTTCTCCCCGCCAGGTCAAAAACCCCAGCGAATGCGTTTACGTCAACCAGCAGGTCCGCGTGCTGATCATGGATATCGACCCGGTTAAGCGGCGTATCAGCCTCAGTTACAAAAAGGCCTTTGGAATGTAGCAATGTCCCCAAACGAAGAAGCCCACGCTGCCGGCGGAGAACCAACGGAACCCACCCGGACTGCCGAGTCGCCGGCCTCCGCACCTGGTGAACAGCCGACATCCCAGGAACTGGGCCGGGTGGAGCGGCCGCCGGCCGACCTGTTCCAGGGCAAGCGGCGGTTGCTGCTGGTGCCCCTGATGCTGGCGCCGCCACCCGACCTGACCGAGGAAAATCCCGAACCCCAGGCAATCTACGACCGGTACTGGGACCAGGTCCGCACTCAGGTAGATGCCCTGGCCTCCGCCATGGGCGGCCTGCACCGTATCTACCATGAAAGCATGATGGAAGGCGGGGATGCGGGTATGGCCTATCTTGAGATGGCCGACCCCAATGCTTACGCCCTGGCTCACGTCCGTTATCAGGCCGGCGCTACCCTGGAAGCCACCGAGGACTTTAACCTGATTTCCGAGACCCTGGACTTGCAGCGATGCCTGATGCTTCCCCTGACCAACGAAGGTGTGGCCACCCGTTTGCAGCAGTGGTTGGCCGAAAGCACACATGGCCGTTACGAACACATTGCCGGCCAGATTGACCAGACCCTTCAGCCCGACGAAACCGGCCTGCTGCTGATTGGTGAGCGCCACCAGGTCCAGTTTCCTGCCGATATAGAGGTGTTCTACGTGGCGCCGCCGGCCCTGGACGAGTACCGCCGCTGGCTCCAGAACTGGGCCGCCGCCCAGCAAAGGGCTGCGGAAGCAGACATGGCAGCTGAGTGGGAGGCGGATGGTGAAGAGTCAAGCAACCAGCAAGCCTGATTGGCCGTATTCCTGTTCTCCGGCCCACCAGATTTAGCAGCTATTACAGGGCAATCACCTTTTTCAGCCACTTCTTGCGACTGACTGCCCTTGAAACCGTCGAAGGTCCCAGTTCACCTATAGTCTGAAGCTTGATTGCTTTCAGTTACGGGAAATTACTTGACATAGAGAAATTTACTTGAATATAATCAAGCCGGCTCCAGTCCACCAGCCAAGCTCCCCGGCATGGGCCGTCTCCCTTACCCATCCAGGACAGCACTTTCTCCAGACCTATTTTTTTGTCGCCTCTCGATTGGTTAATGGCTGAGGCATGACCACCAAGTATATTTTTGTCACAGGCGGAGTAGTCAGCTCCATCGGCAAGGGGATTTGCGTCGCCTCCATAGGCCGTCTCCTTAAGAGCCGCGGACTTTCCGTCTCCGTGGCAAAGCTTGATCCCTACCTGAATGTCGATCCGGGTACCATGTCTCCCTACCAGCATGGCGAGGTTTTCGTAACCAAGGATGGGGGAGAGACAGACCTGGACCTGGGCCATTACGAGCGGTTCATTGATGTCGAACTTACCCGATCCTCCAACCTCACCGCCGGCCAGGTTTACATGACCCTGATTGCCAGGGAACGGCGGGGGGATTTTTTGGGCGGAACTATTCAGACGGTGCCCCACGTTACCAACGAAATCAAGGCTCGCCTTACCGAACTGGCCGAGGAATCCCAGCTGGACGTGCTGGTGGTGGAGGTTGGCGGCACCGTGGGCGACATTGAGGGTCTGCCCTTCCTGGAAGCTATCCGCCAGATGCGCAAGGACGTTGGCCGGAATAACGTTTGCTACGTTCATCTCACCTTGCTGCCCTACATTACCGGGGCCGAGGAATTGAAGACCAAGCCAACTCAGCATAGCGTCAAGGAGTTGCGCGGCATCGGCATTCAGCCTGACGCTCTGATCTGCCGCAGCGACATGCCCATATCTGACTCGATCCGCGAGAAATTGTCCCTGTTCTGCGACGTAGACGGTGAAGCGGTCATACCTCTCCAGACAGTGGAAAATGTCTACGAGGTGCCCCTGATCCTGGAACAGGCCGGACTGGGCGAATTCATAATGGATCTGCTGCGCCTTAAAGGGCGGCCGCACGACCTGACGGAATGGTCCCAGATGGTGGAACGCATGAGCAGGCCCAAGGGAAGGTTGCCCATCGCCATCGTCGGCAAATACGTTGAGTACCCCGATTCATACCTTTCGGTGCGGGAGGCCCTGCGCCACGCCGGCACGGCCTATGACCAGGAAGTGGATATCAGGTGGGTGCATTCGGAAGACGTGGAGCGCAACGGCCCGGAAATGTATCTGGACGGCGTGCAGGGCATCGTGGTGCCCGGTGGATTCGGCCCCAGGGGCGTCGAGGGCATGATCGACACTGTACAATACGCCCGCAATAACAATATTCCTTACCTGGGCCTGTGCCTCGGTATGCAGGTGATGGTAATTGACTGGGCCAGGCACGTTTTGGGGCTGGAAGGGGCCAATTCGTCGGAACTGGACCCGGAAACTCCCTACCCGGTAATCCACATAATGCCGGAACAGGCAGCGGTCACCGACATGGGCGGCACCATGCGTCTGGGAGGCTATCCCTGCCTTCCTCAGAAAAACACGCTTACGTCCTTTGCCTACGGAAAAGAAGAGATTCAGGAAAGGCACCGTCACCGGTTTGAAGTGAACAACCGGTACCGGGAAAGCCTGGAAGAATCCGGCATGATCATGGGGGGCCTCTCGCCGGACGGCAAGCTGGTGGAGACAGCCGAGGTTTCCAGCCATCCCTTCATGGTGGGGGTCCAGTTCCACCCGGAGTTTCAGTCTCGCCCCAACCGGCCCCACCCCTTGTTCTGCGAATTCGTCCGGCAGTCGCTGGGGACCATGCTTGAGGGCAGCCAGCAGGCCCTGCCCCTTGAAGCCAGGTAGGGGGGCATGGAAATATACCGCGTTTCAGGTGGTTGAGACCTGAGGGAATTGCGGACAACTCTCTTAAGTATCGAATAGAAACAACTGCCACTGAACCAGGCCAGGCAGGATTGCTGTGAAGATTTTTCTGGATACCGCGAACATTGATGAAATACGCGAGGGCGCCGAACTTGGAATCGTAACCGGCGTTACTACCAACCCTTCCCTGGCTGCCAAGGAAGGCATCGGCGGCAAGGCCGGCTACCGCGCCGCGGTGGAAGAAATTGCCGACATTATCGACGGCCCCATTTCAGTGGAGGTGGTCAGCACCGACGCCGAGGGAATGGTCGCTGAAGGCCGGGACATTGCCGAATGGATCGCAAACCCTTGGGTCAAAATCCCCAGCACCACCGAGGGCTTCAAGGCCATATCCGTGCTGGCGCGGGACGGAATCAAGATAAACCAGACCCTTTGCTTCTCCGTGAACCAGGCCATCCTGGGCGCCCAGGCCGGGTCCACTGTTGTCAGTCCGTTCATCGGCCGCCTGGACGACATAGGGCAGGAAGGGATGGCCCTGGTTGAAGACATTGTCGCCATTTTCCGGCAATACGAAATCCCCACCTTGGTAATGGCGGCCAGCATTCGCCATGCCCTGCACTGCACCATGGCTGCGAAGTCAGGGGCGGATATTTCCACCGTCCCCTATCCCGTTCTGAAGCAAATGGTGCAGCATCCCCTTACTGACGCTGGGCTCGCCCGTTTCCTGCAGGACTGGGAAAAAGCGGGCAATGCCTGAAAAAATACGAACCGGTGCCTTGACATAACAGATGACACAATGGCCAAATGATATATGGGGAATTAACCTATCCTTGCGGTGCGAGGACCTTCTTCAGAAAGCATAGCCCTCTGCAAGAGTGGATAAATCCGGCTATTTCCTTTTCCGACGAGGGCCGGCGCTGGAATAGCAACCCAACAACGGCAGGCGGTCTGGGCAGGAAAGGCCCCCGCCGGCTACCCCAGTCTCTTTGATCCCTTAACATTTGGAAGGCTTCCCGACTCGGGACTGTACCCCTTCATTCCCAATTCGGGTCGTTTACGGCCCACCGGCAGAGCGCATAGCGGCCGGTCCCAAGAGCAAATCGAGGTGATGATGACGACTACTACCAAGCCCAGGATGATGGACGTAGCCGAAATGGGGGCTATGACCAAGGAGCAACTGCTCGACATGGCCGAGGATTACGGCTTGGAAGATGGCGCGGCCCTGGCGGCAGTCCGCCGGGAAGACGTCCTTAACCGGATGCTGCACGCCGTCTCCTCCCAGCAGTCCCTCCTCTCCTCCGGTATCCTGGAGATAATGGACGAGGGATACGGTTTCCTCCGCCAGATCAACTATTTGCCGGCCACGGGCGACGTCTACATTTCCCAGTCCCAGATTCGCCGGTTCGGCCTCCGTACCGGGGACACCGTAACCGGACAGGTGCGCCCGCCCAAGGAAGGTGAGCGCTACTTTGGGCTGGTTCGAGTTGAAAGAGTCAACGGGCTGGAAACCGACCAGGTCCATGCCAGGTACCGGGCCCAGTTCGAATACCTTACCCCCATCTTCCCGGAACGGCAGGTGGTGCTCGAGACCGACAGTGTCAACCTCTCCACCCGCATGGTCGACCTCTTCGCCCCCATAGGGCTGGGTCAGCGGGGACTGATCGTCTCGCCCCCAAAGGCGGGTAAGACAACCATCCTGAAGCAGATCGCCCACAGCGTGTCCCTCAACATGCCCGAGGCGGTCCTGATGGTGGTGCTGATCGGCGAGCGCCCTGAAGAGGTAACCGACATGCGCCGCGCCGTTGACGGTGACGTCTTCGCCTCCACCTTTGATGAGTCGGTGGAGGAACAGTGCCGCGTGGCCGAGTTGGCCCTGGAACGGTCCAAGCGGCTGGTGGAGAACGGACAGGACGTCATCATCCTGCTGGACAGCGTTACCCGCCTGACTCGCGCCTATAACCTGGCAGTGCCCACCAGCGGCAGGACCCTGTCGGGCGGCATCGACCCGGCGGCACTCTACCCGCCCAAGAAGTTCTTCGGCGCCGCCCGTAACATCGAGGAAGGCGGCAGTCTGACCATTATCGGCACCTGCCTGGTGGATACGGGCAGCCGCATGGACGAGGTAATCTACGAGGAGTTCAAGGGCACCGGCAACATGGAACTGCACCTGGACCGGAAGTTGGCCGACCGCCGCTTCTTCCCGGCGGTGGATATCGTGCGCAGCGGCACCCGCCGGGAGGAGCTGCTGTACAGCGAGAACACCATGAAGCAGATCTGGCTGCTGCGCCGAATGATTTCTCTTATCTCAAACGACGGCTCCACCAATGCCACCGAGCGGGTGCTGGAGCGTCTCTCCAAGTACGCCAGCAACGAGGAGTTCCTGGCCAACCTGAATAAGGAAACCTGACCGGCAATCCCCTAAAGCGAACGGTTCGAAGGGCCCCCTCCTTCCGGGTAAGAGGGGGCCTTTCCGTTACTCCACCAGCGGCTTTGGGCGCATATTCAAATGGCGCAGATTCTTTCCCATCAAGGGGCGTGGTATCATAAACGAAAGAGATGAGGTGATTTACGATTTTCAGGGACGGCCTATAAGGCTGCCCTCGGAGTGGTGGCTGCATATTATTGTCTTGCCCCTGGGTATGGCTACATGGCTTCAATGCGTTCGGGACTGGCAGAGTGTCTGCTAGACCCTGAAATTATTGGATGGTCCAGTTCAGAACCGGAAGCGGTAAAGCTCTACTACAGGTGGATCGATAACACCATTGCGGGCGCCAAGTGGGTCTGTGTGGTAGTAAGGACTTTTGATGACGGTGACGCCTTTGTTCGAACCGCTTATGTTACTAATCGTCCGAAGCAAGGCGAAAAGTTATGGCGAAAAGAGAATCAGTGAGAGTCTGGTTTGACCATCCCGGCGGGGGCTTCCTGGAGATTTTCTGGGGGAACGACGATGGCTCAGGAAACGTACGGGATCCTGGCGGTGAACTGGACCCCACCGTGTTTATAGACTCGGCAAACGACTTGGTGGGTTTTCACATCATCAGCCCGCTCTATGTTAAGGGCGGCTACTCGGAAGAAACCTATATATTCGAGGACTGCCCAGGCCAACCTCTTACCGTCAAATACGACCTGGCCACTGACCTGTGGGATGTTCAGTGGGGTCGCGGAGCCGTGGAGTGTGTCGACATTCCCAATCCTCGAATCAGGGCCAGCGTTGATGCCGAGGGTGATATACAGGGAGTGTTGATATCCGGCCTTCGTACCTTTGAGGACGAAATCCTGAACCAGGACATCTACCCGGTGAAGCCCGGAGCCGCCGCCACCTGACGCAGGTTGCCCTGGCATTCTCTGTCACCAGGACTTATCAAAATGCCTGACAGCAAGATACTGATAATCGACGACGAATGGGAATCGGCCATCGTCAAAGCCGTCCAACGGCGACTGCAGGACGAGGGCTGGCAGACCATCATTGTCCAGCCCCAGTCCCAGTGGCTGGTGGGCGACGAGTTTGAGGACGCCACCATCTACGCCATTGAAGACGAACGTCCCGACGGCGTCCTGCTGGATGTGCGCCTTGGCGAGCACCGTGATGATCAATTCAAAGGCCTGGAGATTCTGCGCCAGATTGTGGAGCATTACCCCACCCTGCCGGTGTTGATGTTCACCCAGTATGCCCAGGGACCGGCGAGAGATACGGCCGTCCGGGGCGCCCTGCGCTGGAACGCTCCGGTGGACTTCATTGATAAACTCGCCAGCCCCGAAGAGGTGGTGCTGCGGCTCCGCCGGTTAATGGGTTCCAGCCCCGAGCTTATACCCATAGGCGCCCACCTGCTGGTCGACGTGGGTGCGGAGACGGTATCCGCCCGCAGGGAAAGAGACGCCGTTCTGGCTCCGGTAACCGATATTCACGGAATGAAATTCGAGATCTTTCGTGAACTGGCCGCTGCCTGGTACCGCAGTCCCGGTGAACTGGTGCCCTTCAGCCGCCTGGAACGTTACTCAGAAGGGGAGGAAGCCCGCGCTTCGTTGCGGGTTCGTATCCGCGAGATCAAGATTTCCATCGGCAGGGCTTTGGGCGTGCAATTGGGGGCTAACGACCTCATTGTGAACGTGAGGGACCGGGGTTACCGGCTGGCGCCCCCCCAAATGTGAGACCGTGCTTTTACCTAACCTGAGGAACTCTTTGTCCTGGAGCCTACCCCGGGCCTGGGTTCATCCCGTGGGCCCCGGGGGAGTTTCCCGTCTGCTGGGAATGGTGGTCCTGGCCCTGGGCGCAGCTGGACTGGTGCTCGCTCCCTTCGTTGGCGAAGCCATGTTCACCCGCATCTGGGGAATAGAACCTCTTACCTACGTAGGGGCTGCGCTGGTCATCCTTGGCCTTGCCGTTACCACTCTTTCTTATTTTGTTTCCGAGTTACTGCGTTCCCGGCGCCAGGCAGCCGACGAGGAAACCCGCTTCGCCGAACGCTGGACCCAGGTCACCCAGCAGTATTTCGACCTTTTCAACCATGACTTGGGCCGTCCCCTGCGTCGCATCCTGGGCAAAGAACGTGAAATCCGCGAACAATTGCAGGCCATGGGAGCAGAGGTCCCGCCTTCAGTCCGGGAGTTGCTGGACGAAATCGAGGAGCAGACACCCAGTTTCCGCCTGATGATGTCCAATATGCAGGTCCTGATTGAGCTGGAGACGCCCATTACGGGAAAAAACCTGCACGCCGTTGAACCGGTGGAGGTCGTGCGCCGCATTGTTGACCGTTATAGCCTGGTGGCTGCCGACGCCAGCAAACAGATAGTCTGGTGGTCAGAACCCACAGACTTCGGCATCGTGTATAGCGACAGTTCGGCCATAGAGCACATAGTTACCAATCTTGTGGACAACACCGTTCGTTACGCCGAGTCCTTTGCCGAAATCGGCCTGACCAGGGACGAAAACAATTTCCACATTAGGGTATGGGACGATGGTCCGGGCATCGCCGCCCGCTACCTGCCCTACCTGTTCGACCGGGGCTGGACACCGGAAGTGGCGCGCCACGAAGAGCGAACCACCTCCGGCCTGGGCCTTTTCATCGCCCACACCCTCGCCAAGCGTTACGGCGGCGACCTGACCGTGGAAAGCATCACCGACCCGGACCCGGACCACCACACCTGCTTTACGGTAACTCTGCCGCTCCATACCAGGCCGGGCCGGAGTTCGGGGGAACCGGTGGCATGACCTTTCCGCCCGGCGGCAGCCGGCCCAGGTCCACCCGGACCAGTACCCTCCTCTTCCGATTGCTAGTCGTGGTCAGCCTGGGCTTGGTCGCATTGCTGGGTTGCGTCCAGGTGATAGACCGGCCGGGATCCCCTACCATCGCGCCGGTTGAGACCCCCGTTCCGGTGACCCCCATACCGGCGCCGACACCTGCACCGGAACCCACCTTTACTCCGGCGCCTTCGCCCACTCCGGCGCCGACACCCAGACCCACCCTTACGCCAACACCGACACTAACGCCGGTGCCAACCCCTACTCCTACTCCGGAACCTACGCCTACACCTACGCCCACACCTACCGTCACGCCGGTGCCGGAACCTACGCCCACACCCGGGCCTACGCCCACTTCGACCCCGGAACCGCCCATACTCATTATCGAATCGCCCCTGAACCGAAGCATAATCCGGGAAGAGTCGGTTACCATCGAGGGAATAACCAGCCTGAGAGCGTCGGTAAGTGTGCGGGGAAGGGCCGTGGCCGCCGGCGAGGAGGGACGGTTCCGGCTGTCCGTTCCCTTGGCGCCCGGCGTGAATAACCTTGACATTTTCGCCATCAATCCCGGCGGTCAGCGGCAGGGGAAGACCCTGACCTTTACCTACCTTCCGCTGGAGCCCTTCTTCCTGACCATTACCCAGCCCGACGAGCAGGACCTCAGGGTGACGCAGCCCACGATCCGCCTGTGGGGCCGCACTGCTTCGGATGCCACCGTGGCGGTGAACGGCATTTCCATTCCGGTGGACCAGCTTGGAATCTTCTCAACCACCATCAGCCTGCAGCCGGGGCCCAACGTCATAAGGGTAGTTGCCACCAGCGCAGGCGGCGCTGTTCTGCGCGAAACCCTGGAGATCGCTTACGAAACTCCCCAACCCTGATATACTTCGGCTCCACGAGCCGAGAGAGGCGCTGCTGACGCTTGCCACTACCAACCTTCCCCAAAACCGGCTATCATCCTGTTAATCCTGTACATCCATGTAAATGAAGGAGGCATCCAACCATGCGCACACCCGTAACGACCCGTGATATGGTTCCCGAGGAATTGCGCGAAGCCTTTGACCACGAAACCGCCAGCACCGGCGGCGCCGTAACCAGCGGCCCCGGCTCTGCCATGATCAACAGCCCGGAGATGCGCCGCCGGGCCAACAGCCTGGTTAACTACCTGCGCGACGAGTCCACCCTGCCCAAGCGCATCCAGGAACTGGCCATGATCGTTACCGCTCGGGCCAACGATTGCCAGTTCATCTGGAACGCCCATGCCGCCGGCGCCCGCCGGGAGGGCATCCCCGATGCTTTCGTGGACGCCCTGCGGGATGGCCAGCCCCTGCCCGAACTTCGGGCCGACGAGCAGGCCGTGGTCAACTTGGGCCAGGAATTCTTCAGCACCCGCAAGGTAAGCGATGCGACCTTCCAGGCAGCCCACGACCAGTTCGGCGCTCAGGGCCTGACCGAACTTTGCACCCTGTTCGGATACTATGCCTTGCTGGCCTTCAACGCCAACACCTTCCTGATTGATTTGCCGGAGCAGCGGACGGAGGCGGTGCTGCCCATTTAGGGAACCGCTGCATTAGTCGCCCAAGATGGTCTTTCCGGCGGACGCCTGTGTCAGGAAGGTCAGTGAGCCTGCGGCGCATCGGAAATAAGGCGTCGGGACACGGGCTCTGGCCGATATGAACAGGTTCTTATTTCGTATGCGGTCACCCTGATGTTCCTGCAGAGCTGCAAGTTCGGGAGCCTTTGTGTAACGTCATTCCGGACTTGACTTGGAATCCAGAAGGTCCGGCCAAGGCGGGAGGCCTTGGCCGGAAAGATAGCCTTGTGGAACAAGAGATAACCGGTTTAGACTGTCCCTGCATCGTGGAGAAGCACCGTCGTGCGTCGTCTTGTCCCTCTGCATGACAGCCGTCTACCGTAAAAATTGTAAACCAGCTCTCCGCCGCCCTGTAGGAGAGGGGCCGGGGCGACGTCAAAGATGGGCCAAAATGAGACGAAATAAGACGAAAAGCAAAAATTCCGAACTTTGTGCCCCCTCGAGATAAGCCTTACCCTCTTATGCGGCTCCATGAAGGCCAGGGCAATTCAAGCGAGAGAAGAAATCCAGCGACCTCAGTGGTCAGTTTTCCTTAAGAACCCGGCGGTCGGCGATTTCCGGACTCCGGCTCTTGCCGGAGAGATGAGTATGTAACTTGGAATGCGATTGCCCGCAACCTCGCACCGCCAAATATTGACAGGCAAAAGGCGTTAGGTTATCTTTTTTCTACCTTATAATCGGTACCAAACAACGGCCTGCAGGGAGGTTTCTCAGATAGGCGGTTGTCGGTTAGGTCCGGCCAGTAACCGGGCCAGCGGAAACAGCGCATTGAAAGATAAAAGCTAAAGGAGGACTGTATGGCTGACCAGCAAGATGTTGCCTTGATGGCCCACCTGTTGCGACGCGCCGGTTTCGGCGCCAGCCGCGATGAGATTGAGGCCAAAGCTGCCCAGGGTTACGACAGCGTGGTTGACGAACTGCTCAACCCCGACACCGTGCCCAATGTGGAAGAAGACCTGCTGATGCGGTACATGCCGGCCTATCACGAAGCGGCCGCCATCGAAACCAACATCCAGGCGTGGGTCTGGCGGATGATCAACACTCCCCGCCAGTTGCAGGAAAAGATGGCCCTCTTCTGGCACATGATTTTCTGTGCCGGCCACTCCAAGATCGACAGCGGCCAGGAAATGGGTCGCATGATCGCCATGTTCCGGGAACACGGCATGGGCAACTTCCGCCACCTGCTGTGGCTGCTGTCCACCAGCCCGGCCATGGTCTACTATCTGGACAACAGCGAAAGCCACAAGACCAACCTGAACGAGAATTACGGTCGGGAACTGCTCGAGCTGTTCTCCCTGGGCGTTGGCAAGGACGAAGAGTTCAACTACTCCGAGGACGACGTAAAGGCCTGCGCCCGCGCCTTCACCGGCTGGAACATCGCTCCTTCCTACCCGCCCTTCCCCTATGGCCGCAGCCCCTGGGAGTTCCGTTTCGATCCGGCCGACCATGACGACAGTGAGAAGACCTTCCTGGGCGAGACCGGGAACTTGAATGGCGATGACGTGCTGGACATCATTGCCAGGCAGCCGGCCACCGCCCGCTTCCTGGCCCGCCACCTTTACAACTTCTTCGTCGCCGACGACGTGCAGATTCCCGCCTGGCGCCTTACTCCCCCGCGGGACATGAAGGCCATCGAGGCCATGGAGAAGGCTTACTTCGACTCCGGCTACGAGATCAAGGCCATGCTGGAAGTCCTTTTCAAGTCCGACTTCTTCAAGGCTGAGGACGTTCGCTACGCCAAGGTCAAGAACCCCGCCGAGATGGTGGTTGGCACCATGCGCCTTGTGGGCGAACACCGGGACATCCAGCCCGGTCTGTTCGAGTTCTCCCAGGAGCCCAAGTACATGGGAATGGACCTGATGAATCCCCCCACCGTTGAAGGCTGGCATACCGGCCGCGAGTGGATTGACAGCGGCACCCTGGTGGAGCGCATCAACTTCGCCGCCGACCTGATGGGCAACACCGAACTCCCCGGCGTTCAGTCCCTGGTGGGTCGCCTGATGGCCCAGGGCGACACACTGACCCCCGACCAGTTCGTGGCAGGCTGCCTGGACCTGACCGGCCCGCTGACCGTTACGGATGATACCCTGCAGCAGCTTCGGACCCACGCCTCCAAGGACGGCGACTTGAGCACCGCCAACCAGGCCGAGTTTTCCCGCCGCGCCGGCGAGATGTTCCAGATGATTGCCGCTACGGCAGAGTTCCAGTTCGAGTAATACAGTAGAAGGAGAAGAGACTATGGTTTCTACGCAGAAAGACCCGGTACTGGCCGTGCTGTCCCTTTCCGGCGGCAACGATGGCCTGAATACCGTGATTCCCTATAGCAACCCCCTGTATCGGGACTATCGCCCCACCCTGGGTATTCCCGAAGGGCAGATCATTCCCATTAACGACGACCTGGGGTTCCACCCCACCATGGGCCCGTTGAAGAAGTTCTGGGACGAAGGCAAGCTGGCCATTTTCCTGGGCGTCGGCTACGACAACCCCAGCTACTCCCACTTCCGGTCCATGGACATCTGGCACACCTGCGAGCCCGACAAGATCGGCACCGAGGGTTGGCTGGGTCGCGTCCTCAAGGAAATCGACCCCAATGCCGAGAACGTACTTTGCGGCGTTAACTTCGGTCGCGGCCTTCCCCGCGCACTGGTGATGGAAGGCGTGCCCGTGGCCTCCGTCGGCAACCTGGAGACCTACGGCCTGCTGACCGGCATCGACGGCGCGGACCAGCGCGACCAGGCCCTGGACGTCTTCGGTCGCATGTACTCCCCGGCCATGGGCAGCGGCGCCGTGATGGACTACATCCACAGCACCGGCACCAACGCCCTCAAGGGCGCCGACATCCTGGCCACCGCCCCCGACAAGTACACCTCCGAGGTCGAGTACTCCAACACCGTCGTGGGCCAGTACATGAAGAACATCGCCCAGACCCATTTGGCCGAGTTCGGCAGCCGGGTGCTCTACACCACCTCGCCGTACAACAGCTTCGACACCCACGCCAACCAAGCCTCCCTGCACTCCGGCCTGTGGAGCGACGTGTCCAACAACGTGGACACCTTCTACCAGGACCTGCGGGACCATAACGCCAGCGACAACGTCATGCTGCTCATGTTCACCGAGTTCGGTCGCCGTATCTCCGATAACGGCTCCGGCACCGACCACGGCGCCGGCGGCATCGCCTTCGTTGTGGGCGAGCACGTCAAGGGAGGCATCTACGGCGAATACCCGTCCCTGGAACCCAGCCAGCAGGAAGAGGGCGGCAACCTCAAGTACAACATGGACTTTCGCTCCATCTACACCACCGTCGTGGAAGACTGGTTCAAGATGGACGCCCAGCCCATCGTTGGCGGTTCCTTCGAGAAGGTCAACTTCCTTTAAGCCCGATAGCCCGCAGGGGCGGGATTCAGACCCGCCCCTGCCCAAATGGCTTGACGGCAGCAACCGAATTGAGCCAGCGGGGGTTCCGGCTGTCATCGCTGTAGATGAGGGCCGGCGTTCCCCGAATAACATAAAGCAGAAAGACGAGGTAAGAGCATGAGCACCCATTTCTTTGGTCTTACCAGCCGGACCTACGAGTACAGCCATTCCGTTGGCCGAAACGAGTTCGCTGGTACGGGGTTCCGCAACCCCTCAGACATGGCAGTGGATGCCGAAGGCACGGTGTACGTGGTCAACCGGTCCTATGAGAACCGCCCCGACGGTGTGCGGATAACGGCCTGCACCCTGGACGAGGAGTACATCAGCGAGTTCGGCACCTATGGCGAGGAAGACGGCAACTTCATCTGGCCCGCCGGCATCGCCCTCGACAGCCAGGAAAGGCTTTTCATCACCGACGAGTGGCTGAACCGGGTAACCATCATGTCCAAGGACGGCGAGTTCCTGGGCAAGTGGGGATCCGGCGGATCCGGCGACGGTGAAATGGACCGCCCGGCCGGCATCGCCATCAGCGAAGACGGTACCGTCTTCATCGTGGACAGCCGCAACTCCCGGGTCCAGAAGTTCACCCTGGACGGCCAGTACCTGGGCCAGTTCGGCAGCTTCGGCAGTGGCCCCGGCCAGTTGAACATGCCCTGGGGCATCGACCTGGACAAGGAAGGCAACGTCTATGTGGCCGACTGGCGGAATGACCGCATCCAGGTCTTCAATTCCGATGGTGAGTGGCAGGCCAGCTACGGTCAGTCCGGCGACGGCGTGGGCCAGTTCAATCGCCCCAATGGTGTGGCAGTGGACGAAGACGGCGACATCTACGTCGCCGACTGGCTGAACGACCGGGTACAGGTCCTGGCTCCCGACGGACGGTTCGTTACCCAGATGGTGGGTGACCACGTGATGTCCCAGTGGGGCAAGGACAAGCTGCTCTCCAACCCGGACATGATCCGGCAGCGGGCGCTGGCCTTCGCCAACGACCCGACCTACGAACGCAACTTCGCTCACCCCTGCGCCGTCCGCGTGGACAGCCAGGATCGCGTCTGCGTCCTGGACCACACCCGCGGCCGCATCCAGGTCTACAGCAAGGTAAAGGACCCTGTCCTAGTGTAACTGCCGGTCCTGTACCTTAGACCCAGGCGAAAGTTAAGGGGCGCACCGTGCGGTGCGCCCCTCATCCATTAGTGCTCATTCGTGCCCATTCGTGGATAAATCCCCTTCGTGGTTCTTCGTGTCCTTCGTGGATGACTCAGTCCGCCGGCGGACCCTCCGGCATCCCGTCGTCAATCCACCGGGCGATTTCGTCCACCTCGTCCCTGGTGATGAAGGGGCCGCGCAGGGGCATTTTGCCGAAGGTGCCCACGCCCCGGTATAGGGAACGCACAAAGTGAGTGTCCCGTCCGGCAACGCCCGGTTCAATGGCCCGGAAACCGTTCAGCACTGCGTTCCTCAAGTCTTCGGGCGTCTCCCAGTAGTATTCGTGGATCCCCGGGTAAGGCTCCCGCCCCCACCGTTCCTTCCACCGTTCCATGATGTCGGCGATGATTTCCTTGACCCTGGGCCAGTAAACGGGTTCCAGGTTCTCGTTGGGCTGCGTCATTGACTGCGCTCCTGGCTTTACTTACATGGATAGGCAGGATGAGCAGAATCTTTCCTTCTCAATAATCCTGTATATCCTGTCCATCCTTGTTTGAATTTTTCTACACCGGGTGCTCCTGCACCGACTCCCGTCTCAGCAGTTCCAGCGCGTGGGGCAGGACGGGCATGACCACTTCCAGGGTTTCCGCCACCCCCTTGGGGCTGCCTGGCAGGGTAAGGATGAGGGTCTTGCCGCGGATTCCCGCCACTGAGCGGCTGAGCATGGCCATGGGAGTGAACTTTAACGTTTCCGCCCGCATGGTCTCCGCCATACCTGGCACCTCCCGGTCGATGATGGAGAGGCAGGCCTCGGGGGTAACATCCCGGGGGCCCAGGCCCGTGCCGCCGGTGCTGATGATCAGGTTGACGTCGGGAGAGTCGGCCCAGTCAGCCATGCGCTGGGCAATCATGGCCTTTTCGTCGGAGACAACCTCGTATCGGACCAGTTCGTAGTCGGGAGGGGGCAGAAGTTCCTTGATCCTGTCGCCGCTGGTATCTTCCCGCTGGCCGTGGTATCCCGAAGTGCTGACCGTAAGAACCGCAAGTCCAAACATATACCCTCCAGGGAAGAATAATACCATAGGAGGATTATGCGATGAAGTTGACCCACGTAGGTACCCGATTCCCCACGAATAATGAGCAGGCCATTCGTGAGTATTCGTGCCGATTCGTGGATGGACGATCAGCCGGGAAGGAACGTTAACCCATGCCGGCCAGCACCGCCTGGGCGGTAGCGCCAATATCGGCAGGCGTGGGGATGATGTGGGCGCCGGCGTCGCGCATGGCCGCAATCTTTGCCTCGGCGCGGGCGCTGTCGCCGGTGATAATGGCCCCGGCGTGGCCCATGCGCTTGCCCGGGGGCGCCGTTGCCCCCACTATCAGGGTGCAGACGGGCTTGGTAACCGATTCCTTGATGTAGGCCGCCGCTTCCTGCTCCATGGTGCCGCCGATTTCCCCGATGAAGACGATCAGATCCGTCTCCGGGTCCTCGTTGTACAGCCGCAGGATTTCGGTGAAGCTGGTGCCGATGATGGGGTCGCCGCCAATGCCGACGCAGCTGGACTGGCCGATGCCCAGGTTGGTCAACTGGCCCACCGCCTCGTAGGTCAGGGTACCGCTGCGGGAGACGACGCCAACGCGGCCGGGCATGTGAATGTTGCCGGGCATAATGCCCACCTTGCAGCGGGCCCCGGGGTTGATCATGCCGGGGCAGTTGGGGCCGATGAGCCGCACTTCCGGCTTGCGCTCCAGGTAGCGGGCCACCCTGGCCATGTCCTGCACGGGCACGCCCTCCGTTATGCAGGCTATGAGGGGCATCCCGGCGTCGGCGGCCTCCACGATGGCGTCGGGCGCGAAGGGTGGCGGCACGAAAATCAGGGACACGTTGGCGCCCGTTTCTGCCACCGCCTCTTCCACCGAGTTGAAGACGGGGACGGTTTCCTCGAACATCTGGCCGCCCCGTCCCGGGGTAACGCCAGCCACTACGTTGGTGCCGTAGGCCATTCCGGCCCGGGCGTGAAAGCTGCCCTCCCGTCCGGTAATGCCCTGGACCAGGATGCGCGAATTTTCGTCCAAAAGAATGCCCATAGGTTGGTTGCTCCAGTCAGTTAATCCCCCAAGAATACACACGAACCTTCACTAATGATCAATTGGCTCGAATCGGCCATTCGTGGAAATTCGTGTGTATTCGTGGATCGATGCTTTCCTTAAGCTGCCCGTCGTACCGCCTCGGCGGCCTCGGTCAGGGTGTCGGCAAAGGTTACGTTGAGGGGTGAGGCGGCCAGGATTTCCTTGCCCTCGTCCACGTTGGTGCCCAGCATGCGGACGATCAGGGGCAGGTTGGAGTTCATGCGTTCAAAGGCCAGGACAATGCCGCGGGCCGCGATGTCGCAGCGCAGAATGCCGCCAAAGACGTTGATCAAGACCCGGTCCACCTTTGGATCGGAGAGGATGATGCTGACCGCACTGGCTACCTTTTCGTCGTCGGCGCCGCCTCCCACATCCAGGAAGTTGGCCGGGGCTGCGCCGGCGGCGTTGGTTACGTCCAGGGTAGCCATGGCCAGGCCTGCCCCGTTGACCAGGCAGCCGACGCTGCCCTCCAGGTTCACGTAGGCGATCTCCATGTCGGAAGCCCGGGCCTCCAGCGCGTCCTCCTGGGAACGGTCCCGCAGTTCCCGCAGGTCGCCGTGGCGGAACATGGAATCGTCTTCCACGTCCAGCTTGGCGTCCAGGGCCACCACCCGGTCGTCGCCCGTTACGATCAGGGGGTTGATTTCCACCAGTGAGCAGTCGTTTTCGGTGAAGATGCGATACAGGGCGTTAAGCGCCTGTACGGCGGGTCGTGCGGGGCCTGCTTCCAGACCCAGGCGGGATACCACCCGCCGCGCCTGGTATGGCATCAGGCCCAGGACGGGCTCAATGGGTTCGGTGTGGATGTTCTCGGGGTTGGTGGCGGCTACTTCTTCAATGTCCATGCCGCCGGCGGCGCTGGCAATCATTACCGGACCGCGAAACCCCCGGTCAATGGTCAGGGCCACGTAAAGTTCCTGTTTGATGTCGGCCAGTTCCTCCACCAGCACCGAGTTTATGGGGACGCCCTGGGCGTCGGTCTGGCGGGTTACCAGGTTGCGGCCGATGAACCCCCGGGCCACCTCTTCCGCCTCTTCGGGGGAACGGACCACCTTGATGCCGCCGCCCTGGCCGCGCCCACCGGCATGGACCTGGGCCTTCACCACCGCCTGTCCGCCCATCTCCCTGGTGGCCTGCGCTGCCTCTTCAGGGGTGTTGGCCACGATGCCCCGGGGCACTTCGATGCCGTAGCGAGCGAAAATCTCCTTGGCCTGGTACTCGTGAAGTTTCATTTATGCTCCGTCACATAGGTTGGGCAACGGCCTGGCGGCGTTGCCCATGTTCAATGTTTGCCTATTTCCTCGTAAAAAGGGAAGGCTCCAAACCCAGTCTCTGGCTATCAGTTCGAATCGGGCGAAGCCAGGAACTCGAACAGCTCCTCGTCTGAAGACAGGATAACCGTGTCCTGGCTGCTCAGGAAGGAACGGTAGGCCTGAAGGCTGCGACGGAAGGCAAAGAAATCAGGGTCCTGGTTGAGCGCCTGGGCCAGGATGCGGATGGCCTCCGCTTCACCTTGACCACGGATCTGGTTGCTCTCCTGCTCGGCCGTAGCCAGGATGACCTCGCGGTCACGGTTGGCCACCGCGCGAATCTTCAGGTCCTCCTCTTCACCTTCGGCCCTGAACCGGGTGGCGATACGGTTACGCTCGGCCCGCATACGGGTGTAGATGCTGGGGGTCACCGATTCGGGGAAGTCGGCCCGCTTGATTCTCACGTCGATGATTTCAATGCCGAAATTCTGGTCGGCGGTGCGCTGCCGCACCCCCTGCAACACTTCATCAAGAATCTCCGACCGGGTCTGCCGGGGTTCGATTTCAGGAAGGCCCTCTGCGTTCAGTATGGGGTTGCCATCCGGGTCTACGATGGGCTCGGCGCCGATGATCTCGAACCGGTCCCGCAACGCCACCCGGTCACGCAGGGTGGAAGTAACGATGTCGCCCAAACGGCTGCTGGCGTTGATTTCCGTCTGCAGGGTCTTCCGGAACTGGACGGGATCCTGGATTCGATATCTGGCGTAGGAATCGATGATTAGATTCTGCTTTTCCTTGTCGGGCATGGAAGCCGGGTCGGCGTCAATGCGCAGAATACGCTTGTCAAAGGTTACTATGGTGTCTACGAAGGGGGCCTTGAGGTAGAGGCCCGGCGTTGTGCGGGTGCCGATAACCTCGTTGAACCGCAGGATCAGCACCTGCTGGGTCTCGTCGACTATATACAGGGACTGCCGCAGAACTATCAACCCGATGACGACAATCACGCCTATGATTAGCAGCGCTCTCATTTTTACTCTCGAAAAGTCCGGTTAAAGCCTGGTTTACCGACAAACGAACTGAGACGGCAGCTACCCAGTAAGGTATCCGCCATTCACATCCTTAGGGTTGTGGGCCGATGGGAACGGGCGTCGTAGTGCCGTCACCGCCCAGAATAAGCACCGTCTCCGCCTCAGGCGACACAATAATCTTGCTGACGGAGGGGAGAACCTCTTCCATGGCTTCCAGGTACAGGCGGCGACGCGTCACCTCCCGGGACTGCTGGTACTCGGTGAGGATGAAGCGGAACTGGTCGGCTTCACCCTGGGCCCTGGCGATACGGGCCTGTCTGAAGGCTTCGGCGGCCTCTTTGATCCGTTCGGCGTCACCCTGGGCCCTGGGGATAATATCGGCCTCGAATGCGCGGGCCTGGTTGATGCGGGTGTCCCGCTCCTGGCGGGCGCGCAGCACGTCGTCAAAGGCATCCCGAACCTCTTCCGGGGCCTTCACGTCCTGCAGCTGTACCGTCTCGATGTTGATGCCCGTGTTATAGGTGTCCAGGATTTCCTGCAGGCGCAGCTTGGTCTGCTCCTCAACACCCTCACGGTCGCGGACCAGGATGTCGTCAATGGAACGCTGCCCGACAACCAGCCGCAGGGCGGCTTCGGCGGCGTCCTTCAGGGTGCGGCCGTCGGGCCTTCCCTGAAGTATACCGCGAGTCTCCTCACCCGGGTCATCCACCCGGAAAAGGAAGTCGTTCAAGCTCTTGATGTTGTACTGCACCACCATCTGAACGTCTACGATGTTCAGGTCGCCGCTGATCATCAGCGCCTCGGTGGGGAAAGGATTGCCGGCGCCGGTGGCGTTGCTGCGGAACCCCAATTCCATACGTCGGGTCTCGGTGACCAGGATGACGTCTCGCTGTCCTATGGGGCGGGGCCACCACCACCGCAGACCTTCCTGGGTTACCGGGTTGCCTTGCACGGCGCCGAACAGACGCAGGGCGGCGTTTTCACCAGGACCGATGGTATAAACGCCGGTACCTAACCAAACAATTATGGCCAATACCAGGATGCCCACAATGAAGAGGGCCATGCCCCCGCCACCGAAGCGACCTGAAAACCGGCCCACTCCGTCACGAAATCGCGCAGTTACCTGCTCGAAGTCCATTTCAGGCTGACGTTGCCCGCCAGGAGGATACATAAGCGGTTTCCTTCCAACAATATTCCGGCGGCAGTTCCTTCGCCCGCCGCCGCTATCCCCGCCCTGAGCGAGCGGAAATCGCACCTATAGATTCTACCACCATTGGCAAGTCCGGCAAGGCCGTGGCGATCTTCCCCAATATCTGGGCCAATTGGATGTACCTGTCGTCGCACCAGGGCCCTGCTCAGTGGCCCAACCGGCAACGGAGAGCATATAATCGACTCAGGAAGGATTGCGCGGCGAGCGGCGGCGCGCTTGCCCCGGGAAGTCAAAGACGCAGGTGGACCAGGAGGACAGGCAACCATGTCGGACAACGGAATGACCATAAGCCCAGGGGTGGATATGACCCGTATTCAGGTTACCTGCCCCCACCAAAGCGGTCTGCTCTACGTGGTGCCGGCGGAACGCAGCTGGGTGTGCGACCCGGAACAGGTTCCGGCTCACGCGCTGGCCGGGTTCTTCAGGGAACTGGTCAACCTGAAGGACGACCGGGTGGCCGCCCTGATGCAGGACTGGGGCCTCTACTACCGGCAACTGCCGCTGGAAGCAGACCAGGGCGAAGAGGAAGGCTAGGGCGTGTCGTCAAAATAGTCTTGTCCACATAACCATGGCTCGAATTTGGCAGGCTGCCAGGAATGAGGCTTCATTCTTGGCATATCTGGTGGCTACTCCGCGCCACTGTTTGAAGGTTCGAAATGCGTTTTCCACCA
>JAJEDS010000090.1 GCA_022821365.1 Dehalococcoidia bacterium
CCCGGGCCGCAGCAGCGTCGGTGAACATGGGATTGGTCTCGCCGATGCTGCGGTTGAAAATCTGGATCAGGTCGGCCGTAATCTCAAAGGGTCCCGCCTCGTGTTCCACGCCGTACAGGTCCCGGTTGTATTCCAGTTCCATTGTCATGGGAATCTCCCGGCGGCATTGCCCGCCGTGGTCAATTTAGCAACCCTGCTCTCTTCGGTTCCGCCGCACGTAGGGGCGGGTTTCAAGCCCGCCCGTGTTCCCCTTCCCTGCGCCGTTGCCGGCCGACACCCCCGGCTACTGCTGCGTGTCCTTCAGCCACACCGGATTGAAGTCGCCGGACAGCAGCGCTTCCACCAACTGCCGTTCGTTGCGAATGTCGGCGGGGAAGGACGTCATGCAGGCCCCCAGGTGGCTGGCCAGGTGAGCGTCGCTGCCGCCGGTGCCCAGGTAGCGCTGCTCCCGGCACAGCACGTCGGCCCGTTCATTCTCCCCGGCCCTGCTGCCGCCGTTCAACCGCTCAACGATATTCACGTCGGCGAAGGTCTCGCCCTGATCCATGTAGTCCACCAGGCCAATGCCGAAGCGGCCCGGGTGGGCGGGAACGGCTATTGCCCCGTGGTGGCGGGCGGCCTTCATCAGTTCCCGCGCGTCCATTTTCACGTCGGCAAAGTCAATGTCCCTGGTCAGTCCTTCAGTAACGCCGTAAACCAGCACGTGCCCATAACGGGTATCCAGTTCCGATCCCTTCATAATCAGTACATCGTACTCAGCGGCAAGCTGTGAATAGTCCTTGTCGAAGTCGAACTTGCGGTGCTCGGTGAGGACGAAACCGTCAATGGTGCAGCCCCGCTTGTTGCGGAGCACCTGCACCCATTTCACGTACTGCTCGACGGTGGCCCGGGAATCATCAGAGGAAACCGAGTGGCTATGCAGGTCCAGGTACATGCTAAGAGATTTCAACTCCAGGATAATTGAGGCATACGACGGTAACTGCAGACAGGGGCAATTGCGCCGGAAGTTCAAAGAAGGGACCCGGCGCTCAATCTCTCACCGGGAATAATAATAGCGTTAGGGCAGTATTTCAGCAACCGATTACGACCGTCGACTGTTAGCTCCCCCGCTTTCCCTCCCCGCCCCTCAATGCTAGAATCGGACTAAATGGGCCCGCAGGAGGCGATGCTATGCAGCGTACCAGGGTCAAAGACATACTCAACCGCGAAACCGCCGGCGGCGAGGTGTTGGTGCAAGGGTGGGTCAAGACCCGACGCTCCTCCGGCGCCGTTTCCTTCATCCAGATCAGCGACGGCTCAACCCTCACCGACCTGCAGGTTGTGGTGGAACCCTCTTCCCCCGACTTCGCCCTGGTGGAGACGTTGACTACGGGCTGCAGCGTCCGCGCCGTTGGCGAGTTGGTAGAGTCCCAGGGCAGGAACCAGAAATACGAGGTCAATGCCAGCAGCCTGGAAGTCCTGGGCCAGGCCGACCCGGAAGAATACCCCCTCCAGAAGAAGCGCCACACCCTGGAGTTTCTGCGGGAAATCGCCCACCTGCGCCCCCGCACCAACACCTTCGGAGCCGTGGCCCGGGTGCGCAACACCATGGCCTACGCCATCCACAGCTTCTTCCAGCAGCGGGGCTTCCAGTACATCCAGACCCCCATGATCACCGCCAGCGACGCCGAGGGCGCCGGCTCCATGTTCCGGGTTACCACCCTGGATCTGCAGGACCCGCCCCGCCGCGACGGCCTGGTGGACAACTCCGAGGACTTCTTCGGACAGCCCACCTATCTCACTGTCAGCGGGCAGCTGGAGGCGGAGATTTTCGCCCTGGCCCTGTCCGACGTCTATACCTTCGGCCCTACCTTCCGCGCCGAGAACTCCAACACCTCCCGCCACTTGGCAGAGTTCTGGATGGTGGAGCCCGAGGTGGCCTTCTGCGACCTGGACGGCCTGGCGGAACTGGCCGAGGACTTCCTGAAGTACGTCTTCAGCCAGGCCCTGGAGCAGTGCCCGGAGGACATGGCCTTCTTCAACCGCTGGTACGACGACTCCACCATCGCAACCCTGGAGGGCATCATCAACTCCAGCTTTGAGCGCATGACCTACACCGAGGCCATCAAGCTGCTGGAAAGCTCCGGCGAGACCTTCGAGTTCCCCGTCTCCTGGGGCCTGGACCTGCAATCGGAGCACGAGCGGTACCTAACCGAGAAGCGGGTGGGCCGGCCGGTGGTAGTTACCGACTATCCTAGGGACATCAAGGCCTTCTACATGCGCCTCAACGACGACGGGGAGACGGTGCGGGCCATGGACGTGCTGGTGCCCCGCATCGGCGAAATCATCGGCGGCAGCCAGCGGGAGGAACGGGAGGACGTGCTGCTGGAACGGATGAAACAGTCGGGCCTGGACGCGGAAAACTACTGGTGGTACCTGGACCTGCGCCGCTACGGCACCGTCCCCCACGCCGGATTCGGCCTGGGCTTCGAGCGAACGGTGCAGTTCGCCACCGGCATGCAAAACATCCGCGACGTAATCCCCTTCCCCAGAACACCCAAGAACGCGGAGTTTTAGGGGGGACAGGTCAAGCTACTCTGTAAAATGAAGGGGCCCGAACCAGGGCCCCTTTTCGCGTCAGTCTCTGCGATACAGTCATTCTAAGCGCAAAGAAAAATCCCAACCTGAAAAGGTAGAGTGCTTCCAATTGGAAGCTCTTTAAGTTCAGCAGGTTGGGATTATCCGTGCCTTATCTATTTTTTGCAGGATAGGACAAACAGCTTGTTGCAGGATAGGACAAACAGCAAACCAACCCCCATCCTGTCCATCCTGCCCATCCATGTTTAACCCCGGTTTGCTACGGCTTCTCTATCGGCGCCCCCACGATGCTGCCCCACTCCGTCCACGACCCGTCGTAGTTGCGGACGTTTTCGTAGCCCAGCAGCTGAGTCAGCACGAACTAGGTGTGGGAGGAGCGCTCGCCGATGCGGCAGTAGGCGATGGTGTCCCTGCTGCCGTCAATGCCGTTGCCGCCGTACAGCGCGGCCAGTTCATCGGCCGACTTGAAGGTGCCGTCCTCGTTGGCGGCCTGGCCCCAGGGGATGTTGGCGGCGCCGGGGATGTGCCCGCCCCGCTGCGACCCTTCCTGCGGCAGGTTGGCGGGAGCCAGCAGTTCCCCGCTGAACTCCGCCGGCGAGCGCACGTCCACCAGGGCGGTGCTTCCGGCGCCCACGGCCGCCAGCACCTGGTCCCGGTAGGCGCGAATGCTCTCGTCCGGGTCCTTGGCGGCGTAGGTGGTTGCAGCGTAGCTGGGAACGTCGGTGGTCATGGGCCGGCCCTCGGCCTCCCACTTGGCGCGGCCGCCGTTCATCAGCTTGACGTCGGCGTGGCCATAGTACCGGATCAGCCAGAAGGCCCAGGCGGCGAACCAGTTGTTGTTGTCGCCGTACACCACTATGGTAGTGTCGGCGCCAACACCGGCGCTGCCCAGCAGCTGTTCCATCTCCGCCTTGCTCAAAAGGTCCCGGCGGACGGACTGCTGCAATTGGCTCTGCCAGTTCCAGCCCACGGCGCCGGCGATGTGGCCCTGCTCGTAAGCTGCGGTGTCCACGTCCACCTCAATCAGGCGCACGTTGGCATCGCTGCCGTGTTCCGCCACCCAATCGGTGCTGACCAGTGACTCAGGATGAGCATATTCTGCCATTGTGATTTCTCCTTCATTCCGTATCGGATAATGAGAATTATAGCGTCTGATTTCGTAATGGCAATCTGGTTTGTTGGCAGATAGCGGTTTAATGGTTCGCCCAATTCCACTACCGGACAATGCACTCTCGCTTTTGACACATACGCTAAACCTATTTAATATATGGCAATTAATCTGCGCTTTCTCATGCGCTTTGACAGGCGCATTGACAGGCGAGGGGAGGCTTGTCCCATGGCCACCATTCCTGAACTTAAGGACCAGTACGAAAGCCTGGACTCGCGGGTAGCCATCCGCCAGGATTCCGCCATCGACACCGAATGCCTCATGGCCTTCCAGTATGAGTACCCCGGCCAGGAAACAGAGGTGGTCATTGACACCGACGAGTTTACCGCCGTCTGCCCCTGGACCGGCCTGCCCGACTACGGGACCCTGACCATAACCTACGTTCCCGGCGATAGCTGCATCGAGCTAAAGTCCCTCAAATACTACCTGCTCTCCTTCCGGGATGTAGGGATAGTCCAGGAGCACGCCGCCAACCGTATCCTCCAGGACTTGGTGGCCTGCTGCAGTCCCCTTCGCATGAGAATAAGCCTGGACTACAAGGTCCGGGGCGGCATCCACACCGAAGTCTCGGTGGAATACCAGGGGCCGGGGAAACAGGCCCGATCCTCCTGACGGTCGTTAAAGCAGCCTGGCGTCGCACTCACTAAACGGGAGGCAGTTATGCGATTCACCGGTTCGTTCATAATTGTGGTGGCCCTGTTCATCACCGTGCTGATTACCTCCAACATCATCGCGGTAAAGCCCATTACCATATTGCCCATCCAGTGGTTCGGCGACCCGGCAATAATTCTGCCCGCCTCCATCATCATCTTTCCCATCAGCTACATCGTGGGGGACGTTTTGACCGAGGTCTACGGCTTCCGAGTCGCCCGGGGAGTTATCTGGCTTGGTTTCGCCATGAACCTGCTGGTGGTTGTCGCCCTTTGGGTCACCGGCCTGCTGCCCGGGGCATTTTTCTGGGGCGAGTCGGACCAGGGTTCCTACGGCCGTATCCTTGGCCAGCTCCCCAACATCCTGATCGCTTCCTTTGTGGCATACCTGGTCGGGGAGTTTTCCAACTCCACGGTTCTGGCGCTGTTGAAGTACAAGATGCAGGGCAGGCTGCTGTTCGTCCGCACCATTGGTTCCACCGTGGTGGGACAGGGGCTGGATTCCTACATCTTCATCTTTCTGGCCTTTGGCATCCTTCCAGGCATATTCGGTGGCGATCCATGGAGCACGACGGCCCTTTTCGGCGCTGCCCTGGCCCAGTGGATCGTCAAGATTCTCTACGAAACCGTCGCCACCCCCCTTACTTACCTGGTGGTCAACTTCATGAAGCGCGTGGAGGAAATGGACGTAACCGACCCACCTCGTTCCCTCAACCCCCTGGGCATTTTCGCCTAGTCGGACCGAACCAACAGTTCAAGACCTCGACAGGCATTACGGCAGGGGAGCACCATCATGCTCCCCTGCCGTAATGACGTAAAAATGCAAGGGTTCCGCTCAAAATCCCCCTCCCCCTCTTGTCATCCTGCATAACACCCCTTCACCATAAAACTATAAGCAATTCTTTGCGCCCTTCGTGCTCTTCGTGGATTAACGCCAAAATGGGCCAAAATGGAACCAAATGGAACGATTATTTAAAAATCTCCATTAATGAACATTCGTGTCGATTCGTGGATAACTCTCCGAAATGGTTCAAAATGGAACCAAATGGAACGATTATTAAAAAATTTCCAGCTCCGTGCCCGCTCCTCTTTAGCCTGCGGAATTCGTCCGATTCGGACGACGGTTTGCCCCGAAACCGACTCCACGAATCTGACCGGTTACGCCGATAAGAGGGCAGGAGTGAGGACAATCCTCCCTGTGCTATACTGGCCCCACGGTCTTATAGCTATGATCCTTTGTTCATTCACGGAGGGAGACGATGACCTCACTGGCTCAACTGGGCGCCAATTTGCCCGAGACCATTGGTGAGCTGCGTGACAGCGGCTATCGGGTGACCCCGGTTCGCGAGGAGATGCGCAATAACCTGGTGGCCAAAATGCGGGCCGAGGAGGTTGTCTTCCCGGGCATCGTCGGCTTTGAGGATACCGTCATCCCCCAGCTGGAGAACGCCATCCTGGCCGGCCAGGACGTCATCCTCCTGGGCGAGCGGGGCCAGGCCAAGTCCCGCCTCATCCGCAGCCTGGTCAACCTCCTGGACGAGGCCATCCCCAAGATTGCCGGTTGCGAGATTAACTGCGACCCCTTCAATCCCATCTGCCAGGCCTGCCGCGACATGGTGGCCGAGGCTGGCGACGATACCGGTATTGAATGGATTGGCAGGGAGGACCGCTACTCGGAGAAGCTGGCCACCCCCGATATTTCCATCGCCGACCTCATCGGCGAGATTGACCCCATCAAGGTGGCCGAGGGGCGCCACCTGTCCGACGAACTGGCTATCCACTACGGCCTGGTCCCCCGCACCAACCGGGGTATCTTCTCCATCAACGAGCTACCCGACCTGGCCGAACGCATCCAGGTGGGCCTGTTCAACCTGATGGAGGAACGGGACGTGCAGATCAAGGGCTACCGCATCCGCCTGCCCCTGGACGTTTACGTGGTGGCCACTGCCAACCCCGAGGACTATACCAACCGCGGCCGCATTGTTACCCCGCTGAAGGACCGGTACGGCTCCCAGATCCACACCCACTACCCTCGCCACATCGAGGAAGAGATCACCATAATGGACCAGGAGCGGGCCCGCTTCATGGACGAGGACAATCTGGTCGTCCCCCAATACATCAAGGAGATCCTGGCCGAGATTACCGCCCAGGCCCGAAACAGCAACGAGATAAACCAGCGGTCCGGTGTCAGCGTCCGAGTCTCCATCGCCAACTACGAAACGCTGCTCAGCAACGCCGTCCGCCGGGCCATCAAGGCCGGTGACACGGTGGCCTGCCCCCGCATCAGCGACCTGCCCTACATCTCCGCATCCTTCGGCGGCAAGATTGAGCTGGAGACCTTCGAGGAAGGGCGAGAGGACCGGGTGATGGAAGACCTGACCAAGCGGGCCGTGCTGCGCGTCTTCGGCCGCTACTTTGACGTGGACTCCCTGGAGGACGTGGTAACCGCTTTTGACCTGGGCAGCCAGGCCGAAACGGGCAGCGAAAAGCCTGCGGAGGAATACCTGACCATGGCTTCAGGGGTGGAAGGACTGACCCAAGCCGTAGCCAGCCTGACGGAGGACCCCCGGCCCGAGCTTCAAGCCTCGGCCACCGAGTTCGTCCTGGAGGGCCTGCACCTCAACCGTAGGCTAAACTGCGAACGCACGCCAAGGGGGTATAGTTACAGGCGTTAGGGGGCGGGCAGGTTGAATCAGGCCTGTTTCAGGTATTGAAGCGCCCGGTCAGCCACTATACCTTGGACGTAGCCTTCAGCTAACTCGTAAATTTTCTCCAGCGCTGCGTCCTGAAGGTCTGGGTTGGTCGATTTTCGAAAAGTATAGTTTGTGGGAGACCACAAAAGAGTATCTATTGTCGTACCTGTCTCGTTGATAAGCTCCAGGCTGTAGTTACCAGGGTCCTCATCGGAACGAGAAATCGCTAGTGACACATCTGGAAAATCGACCTGAAATTGGTTGGCACGCAGAGTTTGCTCCCAAGTCAGTTTGTTGTCCTGGGAGAGGCGCAAAAGCTCCGCAGCTAATTCGTACATTCTTGTCGTTGCCATAGGGCTAGAACCTCAATTTGATTCCAAATGGTCTTCCAGTTCAACGAGAAGGGTATCCTGAAGTCGCAACAGCCTCCGGTTCAGTCTGGCTGCTAAATCCGGCGGTATGTCTCCCAGCAGTGCTTCCAATTCACCCTGAATTCTTCCCAGAATTGTCATTGCGTTTTGCACTTTTCGTCGGTGGTCTTCAGAGAGAC
>JAJEDS010000371.1 GCA_022821365.1 Dehalococcoidia bacterium
CCAAACTACTCAGCGCCAAGGAGCGGGCCAAGGCCGAAGCCCTGGCCCAAGTCCAGATCGCAGCCGACTAACCATCTCAGCCGACTAACCATGGTGACATTTTCGCTTTCCATTTAACGGGACAGAATCGCTGGACAACAGCATCTAGCAGGCCTCAACGCCCAGGCAGAGGGCGGACCCGGCACTCGATGTCGATGTTCGATCGCCAACATGGCAGTGGCAATTTAAGGGACTGTCCATACAGCAGGCGGTACGCAGCCATAAGAAGAATTTTTATTTAGTCCCCACTGGACATAAAGCGAGCTATACTATAGATTTGTCCTGCAAAGTGCCGCTAAACGCCGGTGGGAACCTTAATGGACTAGAGTGATTATGAGCCAACAGGAAATGCTCAAGGGAAACACGGAGACTCTGTTATTGTCTCTTCTCCTGCTGGAGCCAATGTACGGTTACCAGATAGTCAAGGAGATCAATTCGAGGAGCAGCGGCTATTTTGACTTCAAGGAGGGTACCCTGTATCCCGCACTGCACCGGATGGAGAGGGAAGGCCTGATTGAAGGACGGTGGCAGAATACCCCTGGCGGAATGCGCCGCCGCTACTATTACATTACACTCAAGGGCCGTTTCGTCCTGTCGGACAGGCAAGCGGAATGGCAGCGATTCAGTCGAGCGATGAACTCCGTCATTGCGCGATCATCGGTCCAGCCAGAGGGATAAGGAAGTCATCCGAGGGCGACAAGAAGTGGTTGATTCTCAAAAAGCTGATTTTGTTGGTGTTCTTTCCCGCAACATCCGGCTGCAGCCAGGGAAAAAGAATGAAATAATCCTCGAAATTGAAGGCCACCTGGAAGACAAGGCTTCCGATCTGGCTGACCGCGGTGTCCGTCGAGAAGCGGCGAAGCGCCTGGCCTTGCAGCAAATGGGAGATCCCGCTGTCCTGGCCGGGCATATGCAGGAGGTGCATACCTCCGTTGGCCTGAAGGAAGTGGGGCTGGCGGTTATTCCTCACTTCCTGATCACCGGTCTGGTGGCCTTCGGGCTCTGCGACAGCATACTGGCAGTGGCCCTGACCCTGGCGGTAATCGCCGGTGTGGCCTGGCTGACCTGGCGACATGGCAGTCCCAGTATCTGGTCCCATTCCTGGCTGGGATTTACGCTGGCCGCCCCGGCCATATTTGTGCTTATGCTGGTGCTGGGGCCGGGCAAATCCCTGCAGTCCCTGCTGGGGATCAGTTCCTATCCGGTGAGCTTATCCCTGATAAAGTTGTTCTGGGGCTATGTGGGAGTGACCTTGTGGGTAATGGTGCGGGTTGTGTACCGGGTGGTGGGCTACGACTGGCTGCTGGTAGCCTTTTCCGGCATTCCTGTTTCGGTACTTACCGCATGGGTGCTGGTTGCCCAGTGGCTGGACCCATCCTGGAAGGCGCCACTGGCGCTGGCAGGACTGCCGGGGGCCCTCTGGATTATGGTGTTCCTTTCCATAGCGGCAATAACGGCGGCTTTCCTCAAGTTCGGACGGCGCCACCTGAGGGTGGGGCACCTGCTGATTTCCACGGCAGTCGCGCTGACTTTCGCCTATTCCATACTGCTGGTGGACTATCAGCCGGTACCTGCCCGGTTAGCCATCGCCGGAATGATGGCCGTAATATTGTTTCCTGCCCTCAAGAAGCCCCTGGCTTTCAGCCTGAGGGTCCTGCACAACGTCCTGCACACGACCATGCACCTCCTGGGCAAGTAGGAGGATGCGGGAAAGGTACCGGCGCAATGAAATTCCAATCAGCAGTGAGGCCAATGATTCAGCCGGAAGGGGCCAGGGCAAGGATTCCTGGCCCCTATTGGTTGGAGCAAGCACGGAGAAACCCAACGTAAAGCAGGCTGGCGGGGGCGTTGAGCAGCAATTCAGTCAACGATGAGAACCCGGTAGTCGCGGACGTGGCCGCCCTGCGGAGCGCTCTGCATGATGAACTGGGCAGCATAAGGCCGGTTCCCAGCGGTGGCGCGCTGGTGGCTCTGTGCGGCCTGCCGGGGACAGGCAAGTCCCACTTTGCCGCCGCCCTCGCCTCCCGAATCCCCTGCATCGTCCTGGGCAGCGACCGGCTGCGGAAAATCCTGGAGCCGCAACCCCGCTACACGCGGGAGGAACACGCCCGGGTGTTCCGCGCCGCCCACGCCCTGCTGGAGGAGATGCTGGCCCGGGGCCACCGGGTGGTTTTCGACGCCACCAACCTTACCGATCGGGCGCGCGAACCCCTGCGCGAAATAGCCGCCAGGGTGGGCGTATCGCTGATCCTGGTCCAGTTTGACGCGCCGCCGGCCCTGGTGCGCCAGCGCCTGGCCCGCCGGTCGCGGGGTGAAGTCAACGACACCTGGTCGGACGCCGACTGGCGCATCTACTGCCGCCTGTACCCGGGGCACGAACCGGTAACGGGGCCGCATCTGAAGGTGGACTCCTCCCGGGAGATAGACGGCTTGGCGGATGAACTGGCGGAACTATTGGCGCAGATTAATCCCGTCCCCGGGCCGGGGCAAGACAGACGGTGAACAAGACCTGGAGAGCGGCCATCCGCCGCCTTACCAGGAAGACCAGTCGGCAGTTACCACCCCAAAAACCAGGCCAATCACTATCAGGGCCAGTATCAGGCCGATAACGCAGCCCGCCCCGAAAAGGCAGCCCCGCCCCATCTCCCGTATCGGCGCAAAGAAGAAATTAAGCATGCAGCACCCGGAGTTGGCCCGCTGAATAGCCCTCTGTCGACCATCCTCTTCCAGCTATGCTATCATCACGGCAACTACAAATGCACGGTGATTAGTATGGATATTGGAGTATTTGCCTCCCTCTCCGCCGGGGCTGTGGATGTGGCGGAACTGGCCCAGAAAGTGGAAGCTGCGGGGTTCGAGTCCTTCTGGATGCCGGAGCATCCGGTTATGCCGGTACACACCACCAGCCAGTACCGGGGCACCCCCGACGGTTCCGTCCCGCCCTACATGTACAACATGGTAGACCCCTACATGGCCCTGTCCCGGGCTTCGGCGGTTACCAGCACCATCAAGCTGGGCACCAGCATCAGCCTGATTCCCGAGCGCAATCCCCTGATGCTGGCCAAGGTTATCGCCACTCTGGACCTGTACTCCGGCGGCCGCTTCATCCTGGGCGTGGGCGCCGGCTGGCACCGGGAAGAGACCACCATCATGGGCGGCAACTTCGACCACCGCTGGACCCAGACCAGGGAGAACGTCCAGGCCATGAAGGAGCTGTGGACCAAGGAACAGGCCGAGTTCCACGGCGCCTACGTGGACTTCCCGCCCGTCTACTGCGACCCCAAGCCGGTCCAGAAGCCCCACCCGCCGGTGCTGCTGGGCGGGGCCGCCCCCAACCTGTTCCGGCGCATTGTCGGCTGGGCCGACGGCTGGCTGCCCGCGGGCGCTTCCGTGGAGCAGGTGAAAGCGGGCCGCGCCACCCTGGACGAACTGGCCGAGGCGGCGGGCCGCGACCCCGCGGGGTTCCAGGTTACGGTCTTCAACGTGCCAGGAGACCGGGACACCCTGCAGCAGTACGCGGAGGCCGGCGCCGACAGGGTCATCCTGTCCCTGACCAACGCCCGGGAAGCGGGCGCCCTGGACGAGGTGGACAAGCTGGCCGAAGCCGCCCTTTAGCAATTTCCATCCACGAAGGACACGAAGAACCACGAAGATAAACAGCTTCTTCTTCGTGCAGCTTCGTGTCCTTCGTGGAAATAGACAATTGATAATCCGGAGGAGTCATGGTTGCTTCCTATTCCGTTATTGGTCAACCCATCGTTCGCGGCGAGGGGCCGGAAAAGGTGTCCGGCCAGTCCGTCTACGCTTCCGACGTTAACCTGCCCGGGATGCTGTGGGGCAAGATATTGCGCAGTCCCCTGCCCTACGCCCGCATCGTCAGCATCGACACCTCCCGGGCCAAAGCCCTGCCCGGCGTCCACGCCGTCATCACCGGCCAGGACATTCCCGACCGGCGGGTGGGCCGCCTGCTACGGGACTGTCCAGTGCTTTGCAAGGATAAGGCGCTGTTCGTGGGCGACAAGGTGGCCGCCGTGGCCGCCGACGACCCGGATATCGCCGAGGAGGCCCTGCTGCTGATTGACGTGGAGTACGAGGACCTTTCACCCGTCTTCGATCCGGAAGAGGCCATGACCGACGACGCTCCCACTTTGCACGAGGATATGGAGTCCTATCCGGGCCTGCCCCAGCCCCCGTCGGGCATCAACAACGTCTTCGCCTACAACGGGTGGGACAAGGGCGACATCGAGCAGGGGTTCGCCGAGTCGGACCTGATCTTCGAGCACACCTTCACCACCCAGCTTCACCACCAGGCCTACCTGGAACCCCATGCCTGCGTGGTGGATATTGACGACGACGGTCGGGTGCAGATCTGGGCCTGCAACAAAGGCCCCTTCATGCTGCGGGAGCAGCTATCCAAGGTGTGGGATATGCCCGAAGCCAACATCCTGGTCAATCCCACCAACATTGGCGGCGACTTCGGCGGCAAGGGTTCCTTCATGGACATACCCCTGTGCTACTACCTGGCCCAGGCATCGGGGCGTCCCGTCAAAATGGTAATGGACTACGTGCAGGAACTGATGGCCGGCAACCCGCGCCATCCCGCCACCATCACCATCAAAACGGGCATGAAAAGCGACGGCCGCATCTGGGCAAGGCAAGCCCGCTGCGTCTTCAACAGCGGGGCCTACGGGGCCTTCAAGCCCCGGGTCCACCTGCGGGGCGCCGACCACAGCGGCGGCCCTTACCGCATCCCCAACGTCCACATCGACAGCTACATGGTCTATACCAACAACATCCCCTGCGGCCACATGCGCGCCCCGGCCAAGCCCCAGGTGGCCTTCGCCGTAGAGTCGCACATGGACATGATCGCCCGGGAGATGGGGATGGACCCCTACGAGTTCCGGATGCTCAACGTGCTGCAGGACGGCGACAGCAATCCGGTGGGCGAGGAATGGGTGAACATCCGCGCCGGCGACGTGCTGCAGAAGGCGGCCGAGGCCGCGGGCTGGGACCAGCCCAAGGCCCCCAACGTGGGCCGGGGCATGTCCATTTCCGACCAGCCCCCCGGTTCCGGCATGTCGTCGGCGGAAATACGGATGGACGCCGAGGGCAGGGCCACCCTGCTGATGTCCCTGTGGGACACGGGCACCGGAGCCCACACCGTCCTGCGCCAGATGGTGGCCGAGACCCTGACCATCCCCATCGAGGACGTGGGTGTGGTGATACGGGACACCGACGCCGTGGGGTTCGAGTCGGGGCCCGGCGGCAGCCGAGTCACTTACACCTCCGGCCAGTCCACCGTGGGCGCCGCTGAAGACCTGAAGGAGCAGTTGACCGTCCTGGCCGCCGAGTACATGGGGGCTTCCGCCGACGCGGTTACGCTGGAGGCCGGGCAGTTCCAGGCCAGCGACGGGGGCCGCGCTATGGCGTTGAAGGACGTGGCGGCGCAGGCCGTAACCGCCCTGGGCGACGACCTGTCCGCCGAGAAGACCTACACCGCTCCCCCGTCGGAATACACGTCCTACTGCGCCCAGGTGGCCGAGGTGGAGGTGGACCCGGAGACGGGCGAGGTCAAGGTTACCAGGTTCATCACCGCCCACGACGTGGGTACGGTGCTGAATCCACTGTTTCACCAGGGCCAGATTGAGGGCGGCGTAATCCAGGGCCTGGGCTATGCCCTGATGGAGGAGATGGAAACGGAAGAAGGCCGCATCGCCAACCTGAGCCTGGGCGACTACAAGATACCCACCATCAAGGACGTCCCCGAACTGGTAACGGTGCTGGTGGAGGACGGCGGCGGTCCCGCCCCCTTCGAAAGCAAGGGCATCGGCGAAAGCAGCAACACCCCCGTAGCCGCCGCCATAGCCAACGCGGTGCATGATGCGATTGGGGCGCCGGTGATGCAGTTGCCGGTAACGGCGGAGCGGGTTTTGCGGGTTATTAAGGGGCGGGGGTAGGAAGTAGTTCCCTTACGCCAACCTGTTCTATGCTTTGTTTCTATTAGTGAGTTAAGGCTGTGTAATTCGAGATAAACTGGTGAGGTGAATGTATGACCCCTCAGAATCCCCGAAGCTTTACCTCATTGAGAATTGAAGGCGTTCCTCCTTTCCACGTGACAGGCATTGAGTTTGAGTTCGACCCTCGAGTTAATGTGTTCATAGGGCCCAACGCTACTGGAAAATCTACAATCCTTAGAGAAATGGCATTCAGAGGAGCGACAGAGGGAAGTCCAAACATATTTGGTGAATCCGGCGACGATGGCCTACCTAAATTAACGGAGGTTCCCCATATATATTTGCCACCAATACGATCCAGCTTTAAGGTGCCGAATCCGGGCGGATATGATCTATTGTATGGCTCAGTTTCTACGGAATATGGGTTGCCTACAGGTCCTGCCTTTACCAGGGAATTCTCGTCGGAGAGTCATAACCGGATAAAGTTGCCGGAAAGCATGTATGATTTCCTGGAAGAATCCTTCCAGGAACTTGATTATTGGTGGAGGACCGAAGAAGCAAGAGAATGGATGCGTTGGCAATCCCTCCTAGGGCAAGAACCAAGGGATGATTTTGACCCCCAATTAGTTTATTGGGCTATGGAGAAACTTTACACTGACAGCATAAGAGAAGGAGGTGGGAAAGCATACAGCGTCCGTGATAAAGCTTATGCCTGTTGCAGATCAATTTGTAAGGAAGTCCTTCTAGGTGTAAACCCTCAAGATAGGAAAATCGAAGGAACATACAACCCTTACCATCCGCAGGAATTAAACCAGGCGCCCAAGTTGGAATTCGGCACCTGTTTCGAGACGCCCGACACGGACCGAGCCAACCCCATTCATTTAAGCGATCTTAGCACTGGTACTCAGGGACTCTACGTGTTGATATGGTACCTAGCAGTCTGTCCGAGAAACAGGTTGCGTGAAGGAATGGGTGTATGATGAGGGGGCACCTGGAGACGGAGGTCCCACGATGAGCAAGACCTACCTTCCCTATGACCCAGACCAGCAGTTGCTGCTGCCAGCGGCCCTTC
>JAJEDS010000177.1 GCA_022821365.1 Dehalococcoidia bacterium
GGATATCCCGCACCGTAGGGGGCAGCCCGTTCTCCTCAATGAAGCTCTGGATAAAGTCCAGAATCCGCTGTCTGCGCGCGGGCAGTTTCTTATTCGTCGTCATTCCACACCTATGAAACATTAGTTCTCAAAAGCCTAGCAGATGAGAACATTTATGTCAATTTCCAATCGTCACGAGGTAGCGTTCCGATTTAGGTGGTCCAAGTGCGAGAATAGTAGGCGCAGACCAGTGTGTCTACCCTGGTACCATAGCAAAGCCACCTGACTTGGAACGCTGCCTCCTCACAAGTATGCACAGTCAAGAGGTGCATCATAATTCTTGCGGCCCTTTGTGGAACATCGTATTGCCCCCTGGAAGCCGTGCCAGGCCTTCCAACAAAAAAAGTGCGCGGGCAAATCCCGCGCACCTGTTGCAATCCGTTCAAACAGGGACCTAGTTCTGCATCTGGTTAAGGCGCGCCGCCAGCCGAGACTTCCTGCGGGAGGCGTTGTTCTTGTGCAAGACACCCTTCTGTACTGCCTTGTCCAACAAACTGATGGCATACCGTATCGCCGGCTCGGCCACTTCCGCGTCGCCGGACCTCACAGCCCTGCGCGCCCCGGCAATAGCGGTGCGGGTGGTACGACGGACGCTCTGGTTCCGGCGGTTACGTTTAACGGACTTACGGGCGGCCTTCTTAGCTGGCAACTGGTTCCTCCACTATTCTTGACTCGGCTTCGGCTATTGGCTTCAGGGCAACCATTATAAGCGAAATCCGCGCAACTTTCCAACCGAACCGAAACTCGCGACTCTTCAGGTTAGAGAGCAATCGTAGAGGCAGACCTGTGTGTCTGCCCTGGCCAGGGGCGAAGGCCGGAATCCAGGAGTCATTTCACCCCATACGCTGGATCGGGTCTGGCCTTTCTGGATTCCGGCTCAAGGCTGGAATGACGCTTTGGGCCGAGAATGCCCCGCATATCTGAACAATTACGAAACTCGCGTACGCAGCAAATCTTGTCCCTGCTTGTCAGCCCAGTGCCTCAGATACTTCCTGTGCGGCCATTACTGACCAGGCTAAACATCAAGGTTCCGCACGCTGCGGGCGTGGGACTGGATAAAGCTCTTCCGGGGCCCCACCGCTTCACTCATCAGGGTCGTGAATACATCGTCCACTACGATTATGTCGTCTATGTTCACCTGGAGCATTTGGCGGGTGTCCGGATTCATCGTAGTTTCCCAAAGCTGTTCCGGGTTCATCTCGCCCAGGCCCTTGTACCGCTGCAGCTGGATGTTCCGGCGTCCTTCCATCTTCGCCAGCAATTGGTCCTTCTCTTCCTCGGTGTACACGTACTGGGGAGCGCCTCGCCCCGCCTGGATGCGGTACAAAGGCGGCTGCGCGATATACAGGTAACCGTTGTCAATCAAGCCCTGCATGCGCCGGAAGAAGAAGGTCAGAACCAGGGTGCGGATGTGCGAACCGTCTACGTCGGCATCGGTCATGATTATGACCTTCTGATAGCGGACCTTGGTTGGGTCGAATTCCTCGCCTTCACCGGCGCCCACCGCCGCAATAATGGAACGGATTTCCTCATGGCCCAGGATCTTGTCCGGCTGCTGCAGCACCCTCTCCACGTTCAGAATCTTGCCCTTCAGCGGGAGAATGGCCTGGAAACTGCGGTCGCGCCCCATCTTCGCCGAGCCCCCGGCGGATTCACCCTCAACAATGTACAGTTCCGACTTGGCCGGGTCCCGCTCTGCACAGTCGGCCAGCTTTCCGGGCAGCGACGTACCGTCCAGAGCATTCTTGCGAATGACCAGTTCCCTGGCCTTCTTGGCCACTTCCCTGGCCCGCTGAGAAGTAAGGCACTTCTCGACTATCTGCTTGCTCTCAACGGGATGTTCCTCCAGGTACCGACTCAGACCTTCGCTGACCACCGAGTCCACCACGCTGCGGACCTCCGCGTTGCCCAGCTTGGTCTTGGTCTGACCCTCAAACTGGGGGTTGGTCAGCTTGACGCTGATCACCGCCGCCAGGCCCTCGCGTACGTCCTCCCCTGCCAGGTTCGGCTGGTCGTCCTTGATAAAGTTATTCTTCCGAGTGTAGTCGTTGATCACCCGGGTAAGAGCGGTGCGGAAACCCGTCAGGTGGCTGCCCCCTTCCTGGGTATTGATGCAGTTGGCGAAGGAGATTACCGACTCCGTGAAACTGTCGTTATACTGAATCGCCACTTCCACCGACGTCTCGTCCACTGCTTTTTCGAAGTAGAAGGGCGCCTGCTGGAACACCTTGCGCCGCTTGTTAACATTCCGGACCAGGTTGGCTATCCCGCCGTCAAAGTAGTAGGTGCGCTCGATGTCGCCCCGGCGCTGGCTCTCGTGCCACAGGCTGACAAACCGGATTTCCAGACCCTTGTTCAGGTAGGCAATCTCCTTGAAGTGGTCCGTCAAAGTGTCGAAATCGTATTCGATATCGGGGAATATCTCCGGGTCCGGCTTGAAGGAAATAATGGTCCCATGCCTGGAAGTGCGCTTGCCCATAACGACTTCCGAGGTCGGAATACCCTGCGAGTATTCCTGGTGATGAACGTGGCCGTCCCGGTGGACCTCGGCCTTCAAATAGGACGACAGGCCGTTCACCACGGAGCCTCCAACGCCGTGCAGGCCGCCGGTTACCTTGTAGGCTCCGCCGCCAAACTTGCCGCCGGCGTGCAGGGTCGTCATGACCGTTTCCAGCCCGGACTTGCCGGTGGAGGGGTGAACGTCTACCGGAATACCCCGTCCGTCGTCGGAAATTGAGATCAGGCCGTCCATGCCCAGGGTTAGCTCCACCCTGGTGCAGAAACCGGCCATGGCCTCGTCAACTGCGTTGTCAAGAATCTCGTAAATCAGGTGGTGCAGGCCCCGCTGGTCGGTGCTGCCAATGTACATACCGGGGCGGACGCGGACTGCTTCCAGTCCTTCCAGCACCTGGATGTCCTTGGCGGTATATTCTCCTGGCTCGGAATCTGCGGGCTGGGTGTTGGCATCAGCTTGGCCATTAATCTCGGCTACAACGGGAGGAAGTTCAGGAGTGGCGGCTTCCTGTTCGGCAATCAGTCGTCCTTGCATGTTCAATCCATTCCCCCTGTGAGTTTCGTGCGCAGTCCCTTCCGACACCAATTCGTCCCTGGCAGGAACGCCCATTCCCCAACCCTGGTCACGCGCACACCATCCAAACCCTGCAAACTGAGGCCGATTCTAGCCGGTGTGGATAAGCGAGGATGTCTAACCAGCAATGTGGTGGAGGTCGGCATTGGTTAACTTTTCTTGCGGCTAATATTATACCAGATTTATAGCTGAATTGCCTCTTTCCAGATACGAAGCAAAGGGCAATTGCGCTTTAACCACTTGCCGTTCAGAACCGCAAAAGCTGTCTTTCTGAACGGAGTGAAGAATCTGAACTCCTTCCCACAAACAACCTTTCAGTTTCGCAACCGGGCTTTGGTAGAAGAACTTCAGGCCCTCCCGCAAATTTGCCCAGTGGCGCTGGAAGGTGCCAGGCACGGCCGCCTTCTCCCCGGAAAGACCCGCCTACTCTCCTGAAAAGTAGGTCTGGCCGCTGCGGTAGCTCTCCAGAGCATACCTGGCCGCCACAAAAAGGGGTTCGGGCAGGTCATCCAGCGGAAACCATCCGGATTCGGAGAATGCCTCCGGTTCGGCCAATTGAGGTTCCTGGTCTCCAATGTCTCCCAGGAATTCTACGTCCACATAATGGCGGTCGTAGGCGATAATGTTGCTGAAACAGAGGAATTGCAGGCTGCCCACCGTCACACCCAGCTCCTCCAGGGCCTCACGCCTCGCGCACTCCTCCAGGGTTTCACCCCACTCCAGGTGACCGCCGGCCGAAGCCCAGGTTTCCTCCCCGTGCGCGCCCTGGCGACGGGCCAGGAACACCCTGTCCTCCCGCACGAAAACCACACCGACGCCCACCAGGGGCCTTCCCAGTTCCCTAGCCACAACCAGAGTATACACAGGGCCGCCGGCAGCTTAAAGGAGTATTATGTCCGCCTTTAGCCAATAACAATCAGACACTGGGGACCGGACCACCGGGATTTCAGTCTCGTCCACGTTGGCCCCTATCCTGGATCCGGCGTCAAATAGAAGGTGATAATCTCCAAGCCGCCCATATTCGTCGTTACCTCCTTCGCGGCAACCTC
>JAJEDS010000219.1 GCA_022821365.1 Dehalococcoidia bacterium
GGGTGGGGGATGCTCTCCTGGTGGCCGCCGCCGCGTCGTCCGCGCTGGCCACCCACGGCCTGAAGGTCCTGGTGGGGCGGCCCCGCCCCGACTACGCCATCGTGGAGCAGGTCCCGCAGAGTATGGGATTCCCCAGCGGCCACGCCGCCTTTGCCATTCTGCTGGGCGGCGCGTTGATCTACCTGGCCTGGCAGAACGTGGAACACCCGCTGCTGCGTAGGGCAGTTTGCATCACGCTGGCGCTGCTGGTCCTGGCCGTAGGGCTTTCCAGGGTCTACCTGGGGGTGCACTGGCCCAGCGACGTGGTGGGGGGATACCTTTTCGGGGCTTCGGCCTTGCCTGTCCTCATTGTCCTGAAGGGCTATCTGAAAAGCCGCTTGGCATCGCGGGAGGGCAAATCTCCACTTTCCCCGTAGTTGGTATATAATGCAGGAAAGACACTGGCATCCACCCCGATTCCCCAACTTGACGTGACTGGCAGTAGCCATGCCCGGTGAGGTGAAGGTGGCTGGACAGGACCAAAATGGTCATTCAGTGACGGACATCAGTGGCCTAGCAACCAACGGCCACGCTCCGCTTCCGGCCCAGGACCGCGTCCTGAGTTCGCCGGTGCTGGTGTTGAACCTTAACTACGTCCCCATCAACATATCCACCGTGCGGCGGGCCATCATCCTCCTGAGCAAGGGCAAAGCGGAACTGCTGGAAAACCACCGGGGAGAGATCCGCACCGTAACCGCCACCGTTGGAGCGCCCTCCATCATCCGGCTGGTCTACCTCGTAAAGCGCCCCTTCGCCCCTCGCAAACTCTCCAAGAAGGAGATCTTTTTGCGGGACAGGTACACCTGCCAGTATTGCGGCAAGAAAAGCCAGGACCTGACGCTGGACCATGTCGTGCCCCGCCGTCAGCGGGGAGCACACACCTGGGAGAACGTGGTGGTGGCCTGTAGCCGTTGCAACCTGCGCAAGGCGGGCCGCACTCCAGAAGAAGCTAATATGCGGCTGAAGACCGAGCCTCGAGTGCCCCAGCCGAACCCCTACCGAATCCTGCAAAACCGCGTCATCCTGGACGAGTGGCGCCAATACCTGCCCTGGACTGATGAGGACGACGACTGAACAGGTCCGCCGGTGTTACCAGGAAGTTGAGGCAGGACAGGCTGTTCTGTAACCAGCCTGTCTCATCTATTTGAAACCGGGCTGCGAGGGGGCCAGGGATTCACCAGCACTCTAGCCATGAACCTACGGCAGCCCCATTACCAGGGACTCCAGGGCCAACCGGGGATTGGCGTTGGCGTCCAGGGCCTCCAGGGTGCGATTGAGGCGCTTGATGAAAGTCACCACATCGGCAGTGGAGAGCGTGGTGGCCTGCAGGCGTAGGGCGGAGGCCAGATCGGAGTTGTGCAGGTATTCTTCACCCCCCTCCTTGACCAGCAGCAGGTCGCGCCACCAGCGAAGCCAGAGGTACAGCAGTCCCCTGGCAGCCTCGCGGTCACTGCCGAACTGGGTTGCAACCTCCGAAGCATAATCGAACCGTACGTCCAGCCCCCCCTCGCAAACCTGTATCAGCCTTTGCAGGTCCGCCTCCCGTTGCTCCAGCGCCTGGTAGTCCCGCAGGGCATTGACGGCCTGGCCAAAGCACCCCCTGGACAGGCGGGCCACCAACTCCGCCGTTTCGGGCTCGGCGGCGTGGTCCTGGATCAGTCGTTCCTGGAGGTCGGTTTTCGGCACGGGTTTCAGGTAAAGAGCGCTGCACCGGGAGCGAATCGTGGGCAGCAGGGCGTCCTCATTGCCCGTCAACAACAGTAACATAGACCCCGGCGGCGGTTCCTCCAGGGTCTTAAGCAGGGCATTGGCCGCAGCCGTGTTCATCAATTCCGCGCCATCCACCACCACCACCTTGCAGGCGCCTTCGTAGGGAGTCAAGTTAAGGAAAGACTCGATCTCTCGTACCTGTTCTATGCGTATGTCCCGGCGGTTGACGCCTTCGTCGTCTCCGGTTCCCACCCCGATAATCCGGACGTCTGGGTGGACGCCCTGGGCCACGCGCTGGCACTGGGGACATTGGCCGCAGGGAACGGGGCCGCCTGCATCGACGGGCGCTTCAGCCGACACTAGAGTTTCAGTCTCGTCTAGCAGGCCAGGGATATTGCCTTCGGGTGGGGGTTCCAGGTCGCCAAGAAAGTTTGGCGCAGGTTCGACATCCCGAGACCGGACTGTGGACAGTGCAGACTGCCTGGCCCGTTGCCCTCCTCCCGCAAGGCAGTTGACTGCCTGGGCTATGCCGGTGGCCAGCGTCATTTTCCCAACGTGGGGCGGGCCCACCAGCAAATAGGCATGTGACACCCGTGCTGTCTTCAGGGCAACATCAAGCTGGCGAGTTATGTGGTCCTGCCCGTAGATATGCCACATAAGCAAGAGGTGAAGGCCCTACACGTCGCAAAGCATCATGTCGGCATAGCTTTCACGGCGGCGGATGAGTCGGCTCTGCCCATCGTTTACCAGCACCATGGGCGGCCTGGGGTTCAGGTTGTAGTTGCTGGCCATGGAGGGACAATATGCCCCCGACGCCGGTATTGCGATGATGTCCCCGGACTCAGGACTGGGCAGCATGATGTCGGAAGCCAGCACATCGCCCGATTCGCAGTACTTGCCAGCGATGGTGACCAATTCTTCAGTCGTTACGTTGGCCTTGCCCGCCGACAGCACCTCGTAGGAGGCCTGGTACAGGGCGGGGCGAATGTTGTCGCCCATGCCGCCATCCACACTGACGTAGGTGCGCACCCCGGGAATGTCCTTGATGGCCCCGATGCGGTAAAGGGCAACCCCCGCCGGACCGACGATGGACCGCCCCGGCTCGATGAGCAGGGTGGGTATGGCAAGGCCGAGTTCGTCGCAGGTGGCTTTCAGGGTGGAGACGATGGTCTCGGCGTATTCGCCGATGGCCGGTGGTTCCTGGTCGCGGGTGTAGGCGATGGCAAAGCCGCCGCCCGGGCTGAACTCCTGCAGGTCCAGGCCCTCCTCGCGGAAACCGGCGGCGAAGCGCAGCACCAGGTCGGTGGCTGCGGCGTAGGGCTCCAGCTCAAATATGGGCGAACCCAGGTGGAAGTGCAGCCCTATCAGGTTCAGGTTGGGCGCGGCCAGGGCCTGCCGGATGGCGTCGGCGGCGTGGCCGGTCTGAATGGAAAAGCCGAACTTGGAGTCGATGATGCCGGTGGTGGTGTAGGCGTGGGTGTGGGGGTCGATGCCGGGGGAGACGCGGATGAGGATGTCCTGCACCTTGCCCGCCTCACCGGCGATGCGGTTGAGCACCTCGAGTTCGTGGAAACTGTCCACCACTATTCGCCCGATGCCCTGCTCTACCGAGTAGGCCAGTTCGTCGGGAGTCTTGTTGTTGCCATGGAAGTAGACCTTCTCCAGGGGGAACTGGGCGGCGGCGGCCACGGCCAGTTCGCCGCCGGAGACCACGTCCAGGCCCAGGGCCTCCTCGTTGAAAATCTGGGCCAGGGCAGGGTTGATGTAGGCCTTGGAGGCGTAGAGGACCTGGGATCCGGGGCAGCGCTGCTCAAACTCGGCGCGATAGCTGCGGCAGCGGTTGCGCAGGGTAGCCTCGTCCAGGACGTAAACGGGAGTGCCGTACTCTTCGGCCAGGTCCAGGGCAGAGCAGCCGCCAATAAACAGCCGCCCCTGCCCGTCAATTTCGGCAGTATCGGGAAAAACATTCTGGGGAAACATGGGATAACCTCTAATTTGGGATGCGTTGGCTGGGGGTATGATAGGGCGGGAGGGGCGGAGGTGCAACCGGTGGAGGAATGTCTATTGAGGCCAAGGGTTGTAGATGGTGACGGACATAGGGTCGAAGTCTTTCGAGTTTCTACTGACGACAATCAAGTCATGTACCCTGGCCGTCCCTGCTACCAATGCATCAGCCAGAGAAACTGGGTGTCCCGCTCTCCTGGCGTCTGCCTGAAGAATGGCAGTCATTTCAGCTTCTCTTCGCCCAATGGGGGTAATGCGGTCTTCTTACTCTTCGAGCAAGGCTAATTGCAGAGACCTCAGCTGTTCAAGACGCTTGCTTTCGGGAAGGATTCGCAGCCCGAATTCCAACTCATACATGACGATGGCGGGCAACCAAGTGTCGCCATTGGAGGACAGGAACTCAATCACTTGTGGTTCCGGGGTGGCTTTAGTCAAAGTACCCATCGGCCTCTTACTCAGTGCCCCAGATCGGGCAAGTCGTAGTCTTGGTTGCCATAGGACCCTCCCCAATCTGCGACATTGTTAATCCATTTTACTCCAGGTTAGTTGACGCACCATCCGTTGACTCTCCCCAAACCGCCCATATATACTGCCCGGCATAGCTACCCGGGCCAGTTTTGGGCCGGTTTTCATGCTACCCCCAGGGGAGAGCAAAATTTCACGGACGGGAGGCGTGAAGTGAAAGTTCCGATAAAGTTAACCGTCAATGGTAGAAGTCACGAGTCGGAAGTGGAAGCGCGGACGCTTTTGGTGCACTACCTCAGGGATGACCTGGGGCTTACCGGCACCAAGATCGGCTGCGATACCAGCCAGTGCGGCGCCTGCGTCGTCCGCCTGAACGGGTCCACCGTCAAGTCCTGCACCTGCCTGGCCGTCCAGGCCGACGGGGCCGAGGTTGTAACCATCGAGGGCCTGGCCCAGGACGGCAACCTCCACCCCGTTCAGGAGGCCTTCTGGGACAGCCACGGTCTCCAGTGCGGTTACTGCACCGCCGGAATGATAATGACGGTGGCCGAGTTGCTGGAGCGCAACCCCAACCCATCTGCCGAAGAGGTACGGGCCGGGTTGGAAGGCAATATCTGCCGCTGCACCGGCTACCACAACATCGTCAAGGCAGCCCTGGCCGCTGCAGAGGCCATTTCATCTGGAGCGGGGGGAGGTTAGAGCATGACAACCCTCCTTCTTCCATTAGTGAACATTCGTGTCTATTCGTGGACAACTAAAGAAAGAGGTTAAACCATGACTACCCGAATTTTCGGTTCCGGCATTCGCCGCCGCGAAGACCCCCGGCTGATTACCGGACAAGCCTCTTACACCGACGACATCAAGCTGGCCGGCCTGGTCCACGCCGCCATCCTCCGCAGCCCCCACGGCCACGCCCGAATTACCAGCATCGACACCTCCGCGGCGGCGGCGGCCCCGGGCGTTATAGCCGTCTATACCGGCGCCGACACCGAGGGTGTCCTTAATCCCATGCCCTGCGCCTGGGTAATTCCCGATTCCGATGTCAAGGCTGTCGCCTATCCGCCCCTTGCCAAGGATGTGGTGCGGTACGTGGGCGACGCCGTGGCCGTGGTGGTGGCCGAGGACCGCTACCAGGCTGAGGACGCCCTGGAACTCATCAGCGTGGACTACGAACCCCTGCCCACCGTCATCAACCCCGAAGCGGCTTTGCAGGAAGGCGCGCCGCAACTGCACGAGGACGCCCCCAACAACCAGGCCTTCCACTGGGTGGCGGCAGGGGGTGACACCGACGATGCCTTCGCCAATGCCGACGTAATTGTACGCGACACCATCATCCAGCAGAAGCTGATCCCCAACGCCATGGAACCCCGTTCCGCCATCGCCAGCTACGTGCCGGCTATGGGTGAGCTGACCATCTGGAACACCACCCAGAATCCCCACATCGCCCGCTTCGTCACCTGCCTGGTTACCGGCATCCCCGAGCACAAGATTCGGGTCATCGCTCCGGAAGTCGGCGGCGGCTTCGGCGCCAAGATTGCCGTCTATGCCTGGGAGATGGTCACCGCCTTCTGCTCCATGAAGCTGGGACGGCCGGTCAAGTGGACCGAGAACCGCTCCGAAAACTATGTTGCTTCCACCCACGGCCGAGACCATGTGGAGTACGTGGAGATGGCCGCCACCAGCGACGGTCGGGTTACCGGCGTCCGCAGCGTGGTTTACGCCGGCATGGGCGCCTACCTCTCCACCGCGGCCCCGGGCATTCCCACAATTTTGCACGGCCTGATGTACTCGGGCCCCTACGACATCGCCAACATCAAGGCAGACATCTACGGGGTTTTCACCAATACCACCCCGGTAGAGGCCTACCGCGGCGCCGGCCGCCCCGAGGCCACCTTCCTGCTGGAGCGGCTGATGGACCTGGTGGCGGCGGAGGTGGGCAAGGACCCGGTGGAAGTCCGCCGGATGAACCTGATCCCCAAGTTCGAAAACGGCCATGACGTGGCCATCGGCCTGACCTACGACAGCGGGGACTATGAGGGTGTCCTCAACGTGGCCCTGGAGCACGTCAACTACGACCAGTTGCGCCACGACCAGGCCCACGGACGGGAGCGCGGCCAGTTGACCGGCATCGGCGTAAGCTGCTACTGCGAAATCTGCGGCCTCGGCCCTTCACAGGTGGCGGGAGCCGTGGGCTTCGGCGGCGGCCTGTGGGAGAGCGCCACGGTACGCTTCTACGCCACCGGCAAGGTCAACGTCTTCATCGGCACTTCCCCCCACGGCCAGGGCGAGGAGACCACCTTCGCCCAGATACTCTCCGAGGAGCTGGGCGTCCCCGTCGACGACGTGGAGGTGGTCCACGGCGACACCGACACCACCCCCATGGGCTGGGGCACTTACGGCAGCCGCACCACCGTTGTGGGCGGCGGCGCGCTGGCCCTCAGCGCCCGCAAGATCAAGGACAAGGCCATCACCCTGGCCGCCCACCTGCTGGAAGCCGCCGAGGCCGATATCGAATACGAGGACGGCAACTTCTTCGTTCGCGGCGCTCCCGACAACGGCAAGTCCATCCAGGAGATCGCCCTGATGGCCAACGTGGCTTGGAATATGCCCGAAGGCATGGAGCCGGGCCTGGAGGCCACTACTTTCTACGATCCGCCCAACTTCTCCTACCCCTTCGGCGCCCACGTGGCGGTGGTCAACGTCGACCCCGACAACGGCCACATCGTCCTGGAGCGTTACGTGGCGGTGGACGACTGCGGCCCCCAGATCAACCCCATGATCGTCGAGGGCCAGGTCCACGGCGGCGTGGTCCAGGGCGCGGGCCAGGCCCTGTGGGAGGGCGCGGTCTATGACGACAACGGGCAGTTGCTGACCGGTTCAATGCTGGACTACGCCCTGCCCCGGGCCCACCTGGTGCCCGATATCGAGTCGCTTTCCACGGTGACGCCGTCGCCCCACAACCCGCTGTGCGTCAAGGGCATCGGCGAGACCGGCACCATCGCTTCCACGGTGA
>JAJEDS010000224.1 GCA_022821365.1 Dehalococcoidia bacterium
AATTCTTGCCTGTTCTCGCTGTTTCAATGTCACTTCCTTCATAAGGGTGACATTTTCGCTGACCAGTTAGCTGGTGACTTAATCGTAGAACATCAACAAAAGTTACACGAAGAATATACCAGATATTCTTCGTGTCTCTTCGCGCCCTTCGTGGATTACAAACGAACCTAAACGGCGCACTCGCCTTCGCCCCGTTCCAGGACGTAGTTGTTGGTGCGTTCCCAGTCCACGTACAGGTCGCCTCCCACTTCCCCGCGGGTGGCGGACTCCTGTATGGCGGCGGCCACGGCGGTAAGTTCCTCCACGCCCACCCGGTCCAGGAAGGCATTGAAAGCTTCGCCGTCCTGGCGATTGTCCTTGTAGTAGGTGGCGATTTCGCGGACCATGCGCGGCGCCAGCTTGGCGGGGACCTTCACCTTGGGGATGCGGGTCCCGATGCGGGAGTCCTCGACGCGGTTGTCGCCGTAGTTGCCGCCCAGGAACATTTCGTAGGCGGGAATCTGGCTGCCGTCGGGGCCCTTGATGGCCGCGCCGTGGAAGCCAATGTTGGCGATGTGGTGCAGGCCGCAGCCGTTGGGGCAGCCGCTCATCTTGATGCGGATCTTCTTGACGCCCTCGTCTTCCATCAGGCCGTTCCAGGTGCCCAGCTCATCGCGAATGGCCCTGGCCAGGCCCATGGAGGAGGTGATGCCCAGCTTGCAGCTGTCGGTGCCGGGGCAGGACACCACGTTGCTGATGTGGTGGGCCCCCGGCTCGTTCAGCCCAATGGCGCCAAGGGCATCCCAGACTTCGTGCAGGTAGCCGTCGGGTACCCAGCGCAGGGCCAGGTTCTGCTCCTGGGTGGCGTTGGATCGACCGCCGGTATAACGGCGCAGGATGTCGGCCAAGCCGCGGAACTGGGCTGGAGTCAGGTCGCCGCGCACGGGCTTGACGTAGACGATGTTGTAGCCGGCCTGCTTCTGGACCACCACGTTGGTCTCCAGCCAGTAGTTGTACTCGCCGCCGCCATTGCCGGACCCGTTGGCGGAGACGGAAGGCTGGGCCGGCGGGTTCTCCCGGTAGATTTCCTCGTCGGCGATGTAGTCCTTGGGGTCGATGGGGCCGATTTCGGCCAGTTCGGCTTCCACCAGGTTGCGGAATTCGTCCAGCCCTATGCGGTCAATCAGCACCTTGAGGCGGGCCATCATGCGGTTCTTGCGCAGGGAGTCGGCCTTGTCGAACACGGTCCAGACGGCCAGTGCCAGCCGCAGGTAGTCCTCCTCGGGCAGGAACTCGTACAGGGGCTTGGCCAGGCGGGGCATAATGGAAGTGCCGCCGCCCACGTAGACCTTGAAGCCCCGCTTTTCCACGCCGTCTTCAACCCTGTTCTGGGACACGTAGGTCAAGTCCTGGATGGCCGCAGCCACGGTATCCCGGCTGTCTATGCCGGTAAAGGCGGACTTGAACTTGCGGGGGAAAGACTGGGTGATCGGGTGGCGCACGCCGAACCGCACGTAACCGGTGAGGTAGGGCGTGGGATCGAAAATTTCGTCGGCGTCCACGCCGGCGGTGGGAGATCCCACCACGTTGCGTACGGTGTTTCCGCAGGCCTCGCGGCTGGTCAGGCCCACCGTGCCCAGAAGCCGCAGGACGTCGGGACATTCGGGGAGAGGTATGTGGTGGAACTGGACGTTTTCGCGGGTGGTAATGTGACCCTTTCCCAGGGGCGCATACTGTTCGGCAATGTCGCCCAGCACATCCAGGGCATCCGCGGTAAGAATGCCGCCGGGGATTTTGACCCGGATCATCTGCACGTCGGCCTGGCGCTGGCCGTACACGCCCTGGCGGAGGCGGAAGGGCGTAAATTGCAGGTTGTCCTGCTCGCCGGACTGGTAACGGGCCGATTCCGCCTCAAACCGCTGTACCTCACTCTCCATAAATGGGACAACGCCCGGCGCGGTCGAGGCAAGTTCAAGGCTCTCCCGGTAGATTTCCTCCTGGGTCTGCTCTATATATGTGGTCACTTCGGCCTCCTGCGAAATTGGTTATCAAATTTGATGGGGCAACCTTTATCCGGAGTTCCCTGGATGCGAATCGCACAAAAAATGCGCCCACCAAACGGCGATCAGCTTGGTGGGCGCAGGGTTGCCTGTTGGACGCAATGAGGTACCCGCTCCCTATGAGGGAGGACAGGTACAGGAGCAACAGCAGATGCAGATATTGTTGACTAACATTGTCGGGAATTTTATGCGCCTTTTTCTGGCTTGTCAACAGGTTTTGATATTAAATTAGGGTTAACATTTGGGGACGTAATGATGGGGCGAACGGACGTGGGGCTTGGTGTAACATGGTCGAATGAGGAAGTACATTTACGCAGATGAAGCGGGTAATTTTGATTTCAACCGAGATCGCGGCGCCACACGGTTCTTTGTTTTGACTACGGTAGTGATAGAAGACCACGGAATCGAAACTGAATTGCTTGACTTAAGGCGAGAGCTTGTATGGGAGGGAGCCAACTTACCTGAAGCTTTTCACGCTACTACCGATGCGCAAATCACCAGGAACAGAGTGTTCGAAGTCTTAGGCAGACACGATTTGAGAATTGATACAACCATACTGGAAAAGAGCAAAGCCCGGCCGCACATAAGGGAAAGCGAGGAACTATTCTATAAGTATGCTTGGTACTATCACATGAGGTCATTAGCGCCTAAGGTGGCCTCACACCCGGACGAACTAATGGTGATAGCAGCTTCAATTGGTACAAAGCGTAAGTTGAGAGACTTCAGATATGCCGTCGAAGATGTAATGGAACAAACTTCTCCTACAAGAGAAATGAGAGTTGATATGTGGCAGGCGGCTGTAGACCCATGTCTCCAAGTTGCCGACTATTGTTGTTGGGCCATTCAGCGCAAATGGGAAATGGGAGACAACCGCTCGTATGACTTGATCAGCGACAAGATCCAATCGGAATATGATCTGTTCAGGAGAGGAAGAATTAACTACTACTAAAAAGAAAATGAGTTGACTATCCGGCGTTTTCACCCGGAAGAGCCCAGGGGCTCTTTTCGCCAACTCTCCTTAAGCATATTTATCTTACCCGTGATATACATGCATGTCAATATACGTCAACGTATATCTGAGGCGTTCAGAACTGCATCACCACCACCCAAAATACCCCTACCCCACCACCTGGGAAATGCCGAAGTAAACCCCCACCGGGTCCTTCAGGAAGGCGAACCGTATGTTGTCAATCTGGGTTAGCGGGACGATGACCTCGGCCCCCATGCTCTCGGCCAGCGCCAGGCTGGTGGCGCAGTCTTCCACGCAGAAGTAGACGGACCAGTTCGGCGGCACCTCGCCCCATTCGGGCTTGATCTGCATCATCCCGCCCGCCGGGTTTTCGCCGATAGTGAACTCGTGGTATTGGCCGCCCTGCGGGTCTGGATGGGTGACGGAGCGATTCCAGCCAAAGACATTGTCGTAGAAGCTGGCGGCGGCCTCCGTGTCGTGGGTGTAGAGTTCATTCCAGCCCAGGGCGCCGGGTGCGTAAATCAGTTCGGCGCCGATGTGCTCCTTTGGCTGCCACATACCAAAAACGGCGCCGGTGGGGTCGGCGACGAAGGCCATCCGCCCCGCATCGAACACATCATCCGGCCCCATAAACACGGAACCCCCTGCCTCGGTCACCCGGGCAACCTGGGCATCCACATCCTCCACCGATATGTAGCTGCTCCAGTGGGGATAAACTCCCTCCATGCCGGGGCCCATACCGTACAGGCCGCAGACGTTCTTGCCATCCTTCTGCATCATGGAGTAGACCATTCCCTCCCCTGCGGGGTTGTCAATGGCCGTCCAGCCCAGGAGGCGGGAGTAGAAACTCTTGGAGGCTTCGGCATCGGTGGTAGACAGGTCAACCCAGCAGAAATTGCCGGGGGCGTGGCTGGTTACTTCAGGCATTATTGTAGACACTTCCTTAAAGAATTGAGGATTGGGCGGCGGCAGCCCGTACGGGGTAGCAATGCGCCCACAAAATAGAGCGACGGGCCGACAGCCGGGAGATTATACAGCATGGGACGTACGCATTGCTTACAGGGTATCCGGCAGTTCACGGCATTTATAGATTGAGGGTTCACTTAACTACAGAAGCGCAGAGTACGCAGAGGAGCGCAGATCATCTCCATCTAGCTCTGCATACTCTGCACATCTGTGGTGAACAATGGGCTGTGGTGGATGGGGGTAAGCAGGATGCTCGAATCTATGTGAGAATACGCCGGTCGCCATTGGCAATGCCGTCGCGCCGTGCCCCGCCACCCTGCAAATCGGCTATAATGGCCCCGGATAAAGACTCCAAGCCTGAATACCCGGAGGGGCCCGTAATGATTACCAAGTTTGGCAGCCTGTTTGCCGGGCACGTTGACTTTGAAGATATCGGGCTGGACGCCACCGCGCTGAACGACCGCTGGCTTCCTGACGAACACCTTGCCACCGTCTTCGACAAGGCCGAGGCTATTGCCGGCGTGATGGACCGGCTGGACTACGAGACCTTCTGGATGGCCGAGCACCACTTCCAGCGGGAGGGGTACGAGTGCATCCCCAACCTGCTGCTCTTTGCCGTCCACCTGGCCCACCTGACCAAGAAGCTCAAGATCGGATGCGGCTTCAACATCGCTCCCATGTGGAATCCCCTGCGCATGGCAGAGGACTACGCCACCGCCGACATCCTCACCGACGGACGGGTGGTGTTCGGCGTGGGTCGCGGCTATCACACCAGGGAGGTTGAGACCTTCGACGCTCCCATTATTGACCAGGATGCCAACCGGGAGTTGTTCGAGGAGCAGGTGGAGGTGATGTTCAAGGCATTCAACGAACGCTCCTTCTCCCACCACGGCAAGCACTACAACATCCCTCCTGACGTGCCCTACCGGGGCTACGACCTGAAGGAGATAACTCTGGTGCCTCGACCCAAGTACCTGCCGGTGGAGTGCTACCAGCCGGTGGTGGGCGGCAGCCAGCGGGCCATGGACTTCATGGTCAAGCACGGCATCAAGGGCATGATCGGCGGCGGCGCGGCGGCCGGCGGCGCAACCATGGAGGTGGTGCGCAGGTGGCGGGAAACCCTGGCCAATGCCGGCAAGGAGACGGAACTGGGCGGCGACCTGATTATCGGGTTCTCCATCCACCTGGCCGATACGGAAGAAAAGGCCATGAATGAGGCCCGGCTGTTCTTCGAGGAGAATATGAAGATGTTCGCGCCCCTGGGCTTCTTCCACGGGCTGTCGGACGAACAACTGATCGCCCTGGGCGATCCTTCCCGGGCACGATTGGCAGGGCTGCCGACCATTGAGGACGGCGTGCGGGCCGGTTCCTGGCTGTGCGGGCCGCCGGAACTGGTGGCGGAAAAGATCAACAACATCCAGGAAATGTACCCCGGCCTGACCCAGATCAACGTCGGGTCGGTGGTGGGCACCCCCCAGAGGGTCATCCTGGAACAGTTGGAATGGTTCGGCAAAGAGGTCATGCCCCAGTTCAAGTCACAGGCCAACGTGGCCGTGCCGGCGGACGACTAGGGCAGCGTTTCACCCTGGCGGAGTGCCCTGCCAGTCAGGGCAATTGCGCCTTAACGAATTGTCATCCTGAATGGCCAAGACTGTTATTTTGAACGAAGTGTTGTTGTCCAGCGATTCTGTCCCGTTAAATGGAAAGCGAAAATGTCACCATGGTTAGTCGGCTGAGATGGTTAGTCGGCTGCGATCTGGACTTGGGCCAGGGCTTCGGCCTTGGCCCGCTCCTTGGCGCTGAGT
>JAJEDS010000055.1 GCA_022821365.1 Dehalococcoidia bacterium
TGCCGGCAAGGAGTTCCTAATCATTTGCGGGCGGATGTACCTTCTGGAGTACCCCCTGAAGGCCGACTACGCAATGTTTCGTTCCTGTCAGGCGGAGTCTGCGTGCAACCTGAGGTTCAGGCTGGCCCAGCGCAATTTCAACGCCATTATGGCGATGGCGGCCCGGGTTACGATAGTGGAGGTGGAGAATCCGGTGGTGGCGGCGGGTCAACTGGACCCGGACGACATTCACGTCCCAGGAGTTTATGTCAACCGGGTTGTGGAGATTCCGGAAGACCGGATGTTTCTTGGAGAAGAGTCCCTGATGTAACCCCCAGGGGCTTTCGGTTGTCCACACAGGTTTCGCATGAACCACGCCAGTTGCGGTTGTCTACCCTTAACGTCCTTTGAGTGGTAGCTGAGACGGGTCTGGCACGACTTCGAGGTTCCCGCCTTCGCGGAAACGACGGCTGTTACCCAACTTTCGGATGCGATTGCCCTGGACTTGTTCATAAGTTCATCAGCACGTTTCGGACGACTTCGGAGATGCGCAGGCGATCCAGATCAGAATCCTGGGCCCAGATGAAGGCGTCGTGTTCCGTCAGGGAAATGCAGGAAAATTCGCAGACGGATACGAGAAAGTTGAATTGCCGTGTTGTTCGTCCTCCCCTGCTGAGGTAGTTAAAGAAGCCCAGGTAGCCTTCCACTGCGGATACCTGGAGGCCGGTCTCCTCCAATACTTCCCGGTAGAGGGCTTCCTCCAGGGTCTCGCCGGGTTCGACCAGGCCGCTGGGCAGCTCGTGGAGGCCGCCCAGGAACTCGCCGTATTTCCTCCGCAGCAGAAGGACCCTGTCCTTCCGAATTACAACGGCGCCGGCGACGAGACGGTCCACGCCGGCGTTCTTTGCAGCGTCGAGTAATTGGCATTCGAGGTTGTGAGGCAGGTTCATGAGGGACGCGTTCTGCCGGGCAAGGATGAAAGGCTATTCCCCCAGAGTCGAGGTTCCCCCCTGCGCGGGAACGACGGGGATTGGCAACCCTAATTGAGGCGGGGGCCGCGGTATGGGTTGTTCTTTTCCACCTGCTCGGATATAAGCTCGTTGGCCCTTTTGAGCAGGGGGAGCAGGCGGTCCAGGCGCTCGCCGGCCGTTTCCACCTCCAGCAAGTCCTGGCGCATACCCTGGGGCAGTTCGATACTGCCGGTCAGGGTGGAAACAGCCTCAAAGGAGAGGGTAAGGAGGTCCTCGGGAACTTCAACCGGCGCGTTCCAGGCGCCAGCCAGGGTGGCGATGTGCCTGAGGAACACGCCATACTCCTGGCCAACATCGCTGGCGACCTGGGAATCGGGCTCACCGATCGTTTCCTCCCGGAAGGCGACTCGTCCTACCATGTGGGGCTCTTGCTGGACTATTTCCACAAGATCGAAGCGCTTCTCTCCCAGGGCCAGCAGGTTCAGCCTGCCCTCTTCAAGGCGCTGCACCTGGGTTATGCGGGCGGTGGTCCCGACGCGGAAGGGTTCCGCGGGGCCGCCGACTTCCGGACCTTCCCTGATCAGCACCACACCAAAGGGGGCTTCCCGCTCGATGCAGTCGCCAATCATGGCCTTGTAGCGTTCCTCAAAAATGTGGAGCGGCAGGCGCATGCCGGGGAACAGCACCAGATTGAGCGGAAACAGGGGGATTTCCGTCAAATCGTCGGGCGGTATGTGGCGGGGTTGAGTCATACAAGCAGTATATTGGCTGGCGGAGCAATCCACAAGCGGAACTTCGAGCCAGCGGCTTCCGGCACGCGCCGCACCTGGTTCAGACCGGCCAGGTTTCCAGGTTGTAGGCCATGTCCCAGAAGAGGTACTCGTACCGCAGGCTGGTCATGTAGGCGCGGCCCATGGCTTCCAGTTCATCGGGGCCCGCCCGGTCGCCCAGGCGGTTAACCAGGTTTCGGATGGCATCGGCCAGGTCGGAAAATTCCTGGGAGGTGTACATCCGGATCCACTGACTATAGAGGGGAGCGTCCGCTGGTTCGCCGTTGCGGGCCAGGTTTTCCCCGATTTCCCAGTAGCCCCACTGGCAGGGCACCAGGGACGCCACCAGTTCAGGGAAGCTGCCCTGGTGGGCCACGTTGAGCAGGTAGGAAGTGTAGGCCACGGTGGTGGGGGCCGGAGTCGTGGTCTCCAGTTCCACGGTGGTGATGCCAAACTCGGCGCAATAGCTGCGGTGCAGGTCCATCTCCACGTTCAGGGTCTCGTCCAGCAGACGGGCGAACCAGCCCATGGTGTCCAGGTCCTGCGCCCGGGCGGCAGCCATGGCCAGCACCCGGCTGTAGTCGACCAGGTAGACGTAGTCCTTGAGGACATAGTGCTTGAACTTGGCAACGTCGAGGGTCCCATCGCCTACTCCCACAACGAAGGGGTGTTCAAGGATGGCGCGGCGGATGGGCAGGGACCTGAGTTCGATGTCGTCGGCGAAGGACATGGGTACTCCCTATGGGAATTCAGTCCGCAGTACGGTCTGAGTGAACTGCCCGAATCATAGCCTCCAGGTTTGGCACGGTCAATTGACTCGGCAAAAGGGGACGATTGCAAAGTTCCCCGCCTGCGGGGGGGCGAGGGTCAGGCTGAGCGGGATAGTTTTAGAGTGCGAGCGAGTCACTCCCATGCTGACATTCTCCCATCAAGGGCTGACAAGAGCATTTAAACCGGTAAGTCCTCTCATCCTGAGCTGGCCGAAGGGCCAACAGTCCTTCCACTCAGCCCGGCCTGGGGTCCGAAAGCCGGTTTGTGGGTAGAATTGCAGGTACTTCGTTCCGTCCTTAGTAAGAGTTTTTGCAGTTCAAGGTTGCGGCTTATCAGGATGCGACTGCCCTTCGCTAATGACATTCAATGGTTTTGGGCATGGGGTTTTTCCGCTATAATGGCGGGACAAAATTCCTACTCACAGGGCAAAAGGAAGCAAGATGCAGGTTATTTTCCTTCAGGACGTGGCAAACCAGGCCCACGCCGGCGATATCAAGCGGGTAGCCGATGGGTACGCCCGGAACTACCTTATCCCCAAGGGACTGGCCGAGGTGGCCACTCGGGAAATCCTCAAGCGGGCTCACAAGATCAAGGTTGCCGGGGACCAGCAGCGGGCCCGCGAAACCCAGATTATGGAGGAGTTGGCCCAGATCCTGGACAACACCACCATCAATGTTGCCGCGCGGGTGACCCCTACCGGCCGATATTACGGGGCAATTAACGACACCCGTATCGCTGAATCTCTTTCGGAGACGCTGGACCGGGAAATTGACCGGCGGCTGGTTTCGACCATCGAGCCCATTCGGGAGCCAGGGGAGTACGAAGCCGTACTTCGGCTGTCGGCGGACATCACCGCCACCATAAACATTGTGGCCGAAATCGAAGAGTAACTAATGCTAACGGAGCAACTCCTTCCCCATAACATTGAGGCGGAGGAGGCGGTGATCGGGTCGCTGTTGATCGACAGCGACTCTTTTCTCGATATCTCCCACCTGATTTCGCCTGACGACTTTTACCGGGACCGGAACCGCCTGTGCTTTGCGGCCTGCGCGGAACTGTTCCGCCGGGGCGAGGCCATCGACCAGATTACCGTGGCCCGGGAGTTGCACCGTACCGACAACCTGGAAAGCGCCGGGGGAATGGCCTACCTGAGCCACCTGGTGACTACCACTCCCACTTCATCCCACGCCGGCTTTTACGCCCAGGTGGTGTACAACACCTCCACAATGCGGCGCTTGATTGAAGCCGGATCGGGTATTTCCGCCATTGGCTACCGGGACACTGCCGACGTGGAGACTACGCTGCGCGAGGCTGAGGACCTGCTGTTTTCCGTCCGCACCCGTCGGCAGGAACGGGGCTTCGTGCCGCTGCGGCAGATTTATGACCAGTTCCTGGAAGAGCGGGCTTCGTTTACCGATCCCATCACTGATACCGCGCCGATATTAACCGGTTACAACGACCTGGATGAGTTGCTGGGCGGGATGCAGCGTTCCGATATGCTGATCCTGGGCGCAAGGCCCGGGCTGGGCAAGAGCGCCCTGGCGGTGAATGTTTGCATACACGCTGCCAAGCAGGGTTCCAGGGTGGGCATATTCAGCCTGGAGATGAGCCGGGAGCAACTGGCCCTGCGCATCCTGTCAGGGGACGCCGAAGTGGACGCCCACCGGCTGCGCCTGGGTCTGTATACCGAGGCGGAAGAGCAGCGGATAATTGACTCCATAGGTAACCTGTCGGATTTGCCGGTGTTCATTGACGACACGCCTTTCCAGGGCATACCGGAAATGCGCAGCAAGGCGCGCCGGCTGTCGTTGAGTCCCGGGGGGCTGGACCTGCTGATCGTTGACTATTTGCAGTTGATACAGGGGCAGGGGCGTATGCGGGGCGGCGAAAATCGGGTCCAGGAAATCAGCGAAATCTCCCGGAACCTGAAGGGCATTGCGAGGGACCTGCGAATTCCCATAATTACTTGCTCCCAGTTGAGCCGGGTGGTGGAGGGCCGGCCAGGGCACCGGCCCATGCTTTCGGACCTGAGGGACAGCGGGAGCATTGAGCAGGATGCCGACATCGTTATGTTCATCTACCGGGACGACGTGTACTACACGGAAGACGAGTGGGAGCAGCACTTTCCCGAGCGCCCGTACCCGCGGGGAATAGCAGAAATTATTGTGGCCAAGCACCGCCACGGGCCCACGGGAGGCGTGAAGCTGCGCTTCCGGAATAACTGGGTCCGCTTCGATGCGCTGGGCCGCGACGACGACTTTTAGCCATGCCTTTTGACGGGTTTCCCCGAAATGTGCGGGCCACCGCCATGCCAGATCCCTTCTTCAACTCGCTGCTGGAGGAGATAGAGGACCTGGCCGAGTGGAAGGTGACGCTGCGGCTGCTATGGCTGCTGGGCCAGAAGCGGGGGCAAGGCAAGTACGTTTCAGAGCAGGAGTTGCTGTCGGACGGAACGCTGTTACGCTCACTGGGCAACCTGAGCGGCGATCCCACGGAGCAGGTCCGGCACGGGCTGGCCCTGGCGGTGACGAGGGGTACGTTGCTAGGGCACTCGTCAGGGGAGTCTCCGGAGGGGCGATACTACCTGCTCAATACGGAAGAAAACCGGCGGCGGCTGGCCAACGGGATGGAAGACATTCGACTTGGCGGCTTTACGTCCAGCGAACCTGCCGCGGCGCCTTCCCCTGACCGGAGCCGGAGCGGGGCAGCCGAAATCAACATCTACGACCTCTACGAAAACAATATAGGGACCTTTGGACCGCTCATGGCCCAGCAACTGGCCGAGGCGGAAGACCGTTATCCTCCTGGCTGGATTGAAGAAGCCTTCAAGCTGGCAGTGAACGAGAACAAGCGGTCCTGGAGCTACATAGCCGGCATCCTGAGGCGGTGGGCCGCGGAAGGCAGGGGCCCGCGAACAGAAGCAAGTAACGAGCCACCGAGCGAACTACCGGGGGTCGGTGTCAAGGCCGGAGCTACCCTCTGGGCAGAGGATGGGAGGCAGCATGGAGAGCCTGGGAGATATTCTGAAAAGGATGACGGCCCGCGACGAGTTCGGAGCCGTCAACGGCGATAGACCAGGCCTGCGGAACATTCCGGTCGAAGAACCTGAAGATGACAGGTGCTCCATCTGCAGTGGCGCGGGCTGGGTCAGCAGGCGAGTGCCGGTGGGTCACCCGGATTTCGGCGAGGCTTTTCCCTGCCGCTGCCAGGATCAGAAGGACCCGGAGCAACGGTCTGACGCCCTGAGCAGGTACAGCAACCTGGGGGCGCTGCGGCGCACCACCTTTGAGACGACCAACCCCAATGGAGTGCTGCCTGACGCCAACGGCCGTCAACTCTTCAAGGATGCCATGTCCTCCGCTTTAGCTTTTGCCGAAAATCCTCAAGGGTGGCTGGTATTCACCGGCCCCAGCGGCAGCGGCAAGACTCACTTGGCGGTTGCCGCCGCCAACCGGTGCATTGAGCGGGGCTTTCCCACCTACTTTATTGTGGCCGCCGATTTGCTGGACCACCTGCGGGCCACTTACGCGCCGGATAGCGAAATCTCCTATGACGAGCTTTTCGAACAGGTTAGGAACGCTCCTATCCTGGTGCTGGACGACTTGTCGGCCCAATTTACGACGCCGTGGGCGCAGGAAAAGCTGTTTCAGATAATCAGCCACAGGTTCAATGAATCGCTGCCAACCATTATCACGGTGCGAGGGCCGCTGGAACGGCTGGATGAAGGGCTGCGAACGAGGATGGAGGCGCAGGGCGGGTTTTCGAGGATTTGCAGACTGGGGGAACACAGTTCGCGAATAGCCCGCCGGATCGGGACGATTCCCGAGGATATGCAGCGGCGGATGACCTTCGAGAACTTCGACGTTTATGGCCGGGTGGACACGGACCAGCCGGGTCGGGAATCGCTGTTGCGGGCCTGGCAGGCCGCGAAGGATTTCGCCTCGGAGCCGGAGGGTTGGCTATTGCTAACGGGGCCCCGGGGATGCGGAAAGACTCACCTGGCGGTGGCAGTTGCCGGAGAGTGCGCCCGTCGAGGTTGTTCGGTATTTCGCGCGTTTGTGCCCGACCTGATGGACCACCTCCGGGGCACGTTCAGTCCGGACAGCCCCATCAGCTACGATGAGTTGTTCGAACAGGTGAAATCTGCGGATCTCCTGATTCTTGACGACCTGGGAACGCAGGTCAGCACGCCATGGGCGGAGGAGAAGCTGTACCAGATTGTGGCGAACAGGTACGATCTGCGCCTGCCCACGGTGATAACCTCGATTGACAGCGTGGACGAACTGGCAAAAGACTGGCCTAATATCGGTTCGAGGCTGGTTGACCAATCGCTGGTGGACTGGCATCCAATTTCCGCGCCCAACTACCGTGACCAGCGGCGGCGGGGGTAAGGCAGGGTGGTTTTTCTTCTGCCCATACTGGGTAGGGAACGTCGACTACAGCAATCGGGGCAGACACATAGGTCTGCCCTTACCGTTCCAGCTTCCAGAGTACATTGAAGGAAGCGCTCTGTTCCCCCTATCTCCGTTTCTTTTCGTGGGTGGCGCACCATTCCTCGTAGGGTGGGACTTCCTCACCCACGGTCCAGAGGAAGTGGTAGGTGCCTGAGTCTCCCATGTACTTGAAGTCCTTGCGGATGGCCTGCAGAGCGCCTTCGAAGCTGCCGTGGGAGCGGAGGTAGGCCTGGAAGCCGCCGTGTTCCGCTTCCAGTTCCAGCATGCGTTGGGCGTTGGCGGTGATGGCGGAGAGCTTGCGCCGGTGGCGGATCATGCGGGAGTCCTGGGCCAGTTCATCCAGTTCCGGGTCGCTGAGACCGGCGATGGCGCCCGGATCGAAACCGCGCATGGCTTCCCTGACTCCCGGCCACTTGGATTCCACCACGCGCCAGGATATACCCGACTGGAAGACTGACTTGCTCATGATTTCCAAGTAATCGGCCAGGCCGGCGGGTTCGATTTTTTCGGGTACGTGCATAGTAGCTACTCCAGGGAGATTGGAAGCAAGGAATTTCGCCTCCCTACGTCAGGGGGTAAGGGACGGTTGGGCAGGGCGGCCACAAGGGCCGCCCCTGCGATGGTCTTCGTCGCCTTCCTGACCTTCTCCCGTCAAGGGGTAAGGGACGGTTGGGCTGGGCGGCCATAAGGGCCGCCTCTACGATGTTACAGGGGCAGGGCGATGGCCTGGCCCGTCTGGGCGCTGCGGGTTACGGCCTCGGTGAATTCCATGTAGTGCAGGCCGATGTCAAATGGGGTATGGGTTACGGGTTCCAGGCCACGGATGGCGCTTATGAACTCCTCTTCCACCCGCCAGCCGTATTGCATTTCGGGAGGGTTGGGAATCTCAGAGAGTTGGCCGTCGCCACGCTGGCCGCCGTGCACGTTGAGCTGCGGGTCGATGTGCAGGGTGCCTTCGCTGCCGTGCAGCCAGGCCTCGGTACCGCGGGCCAGGCCCGTCACCACGCTGACCCGCATGTGGCCCTGGGCGCCGTTGGAGAACTCCATCAGGATGTCCACGTGGTCGGGGATGGTAACGGCCTGCATCGAGCCGTCTTCGTCCATGCGGGATGGCACGTTTACGCGGGACATGGCCATGACCCGGGTAGCGGGCCCGGTCCAGCGGATCAGGCATTCGTACCAGATGCCCATGTTCATAATGTTATAACCGCTGAAAGTGCGGTCATGACGCCAGTGGAGGGGCGCCCCCTTGTCCACAAAGGCTGAAGTTACCACCTGTGCCTCCACAGCCAGAAGCTCGCCCAGGTAGCCCTCGGAGATCTTTTGCTGCACCAGGTTGTCCACTTTGAAGGTGGAGGGGCCGGGCACAATCTGGGTGACCAGATGAGGGTTGTTCCTGGAGGCTTCCAGCATTTCCCGGGCTTCCTGGGCGTTGGCGGCCATGCGGGCCTCGGTGAGTACGTGCTTGCCCTTTTCCAGCGCGGCGATAGTCAGGTTCCGGTGCATGTAGGGCCAGGTACCGATGCACAC
>JAJEDS010000140.1 GCA_022821365.1 Dehalococcoidia bacterium
GGCGCTGACGTTCTGGAAGGCGGCCACCACGTGGGAGCCGGGGAGAAGGGACTGGGCTTCTTCGGCGGCCGAACCGGCTTCCACCGGAACGGCGATGGCTCCGCGACCGCGTTCGAAGCGCATGGGGGCGATCACGTTGACCACCACCTTGCCGGCCAGTGGGAAGGCCAGCTGCTCGAGCAGAGGGCGCTGGGCCTCGTAGGGGACAGTAAGAAATGCGGCGTCGGCGCGCTGGGCAGCGTCGGCATTGTCGGCGCCTTCGATGCTGCCGTGTCCCGTAGAGTCCTGGATAATTGCTGCCAGTTCCTCGGCGGCCGCACTGGCACGCTGGGAGTCGCGGGACCCTATTACCACGTCTTCTCCGGCCAGGGCCAGGCGCAGGGCCAACCCCTTTCCCTCCGGCCCGGTCCCTCCCAGGAATGCCAGCATAGCCCAGTTCCTCCCATTTGTTTCGCCCTTAATATAACACAAGGAGGGGTAAATTCCGGGGCGCGGTGATTATCGAATGATGGACAAGCGTTAAATTGACGTTCAGCTACGGGCGAGCCTAGAATTGCGGAAGCCTGCCTCGAGGTCCGGTTACCGGTCAGCAGGTGACGTCAGGGTGATGGCGGTAAGAGATGGATGGAAGGCCGCTGCGGGTGCTGTTCCTGAGCCCCTATTTTCGCCCTTACCTGGGCGGGATAGAACGGGCGATTGAACGGCTGTCTTTCCAACTGATGGAGTCGCCGGAAGTGGAAGCGGTAGGAGTGTTGACCACCAAGTATTCCTTTCCGCCCACGCCGCACCCGGACTGGTTAGACCGGGAAAGGACTCCGGAAGGGGTGGCTATCTTCCGGCTGACCGGATTTCCCCGCAAGTCTTTGCCCCTCTATTCAGTGCCGCTGGTGTGGTTTTCGCCCGGGCAGATTCGCCAGTACCTGGACGAGTTCAATCCTCACGTCATCCATTTCGTGGGGGATGGCTGGTTCTGGGGACATTTCTGGGCGTGGATGTGGCGGAAGGGAAGGGCACGGTTCGTCTTTACGCCCTCATACCACACGTTGCCGCCCTCGCGGGCGTGGCTCAAGCCCGTGAACCGGCTGCTGTGCCAGGGCGTGGACAGGGTCGTGGCGCTGACCCTGCGGGAAGCGACACAGGTGGGTCGGGATTACGGCGTGCCCCGAGAGAAGCTGGCCGTCGTAGGCTGGGGAGCATCGGCAATGGAGGACGCTGGACAAGACACTCAATCGGCCAGGGACGATGCCGACGAAAGGGTGACGATTCTCTGCGTGGGGCGGTTGAGCCGGCACAAGGGCCAGGCGTGGCTGCTGGATGTTTACCGGCGGGCGCGAGCAAGTTTCCTGCGTCCGGCCCGGCTGGTGCTGGTTGGCCGGGACGAAGATGCGGAGGCCGAACTGCGGGCGCGGGTGAGGGCGGCGGGCCTGGAGGACGAGGTGGTCTTCACCGGGGAACTGGGGGACGCGGGACTGGCCGGTTGGTACGGAAGGTCAGACATTTTCGCCCTGTTTTCCCAGTACGAGGCCTTTGGGCTGGTCTATTTTGAGGCAATGCTGTGCGGTATGCCGGTGCTGACCCACGAAGTAGGAGCCAACCGGGAGCTTCTCACCCACGGGGCGACGGTGGTGCCCCGGTTTAATGCGGATGCGGCCACGGCCGAGTTGGTGAGAATGGTGAACGAGCCCGAATACCGGCAACGGCTGGGACAAGAAGGGCGGGAGTACGCCGCGGGGGAGTTCACCTGGGGGGCGGTGGCGGAAAAATACCTGGCCTTGTACCGGGGCTGACTACGAAGGAGGCGAAGGGGTGGAACGGTCGGAACTGGAAGCGCAGGCAAGGCAAATCCTGCTGGGCAACCTGAGGCGGGGTGTGGCGGACTGGAACGGAAAGGAGTTCAGCTTCGTGGTGCCGTCTCTGACGGGCTACCCCTTCCAGTGGTTCTGGGACTCGTGCTTTCACGCCATTGCCCTGACGCACCTGGATTTGGAGCAGGCCAAGGCAGAGTTGACCACCTTGTTGAGCGGGGCACAGCCTGACGGGTTCATTCCCCACATTATCTTCTGGGAAATGGAGAAGCAGCCGGACTTCCTGAGCCGCAACATCGTGGGTATGACGTCGCCCTACTTCAGCGCCACCATCCAGCCGCCCATTGTGGCCTACGCGGTGGAGCGGGTGTACCGGGCCACCGGGGATGAGGACTTCCTGAATGCGGCGCTGCCCGTACTAACGGCGTACTACCGGTGGCTGCGCTACCACCGGGACCCGGACGAGGACGGGCTCATTGCCGTGATTCAGCCGGAGGAGGCGGGCACGGACTGTTCGCCCAAGTACGACGAGGCGCTGGGGCTGGAGGAACTGAGCAACCAGGGTTTCATCGCCGCCCTGAGGAAGGTGTACTCAGCCTACGAACCGATGCGCGGGGATGACCGGCGCATCCTGGAGGCGGACATCTTTCACTTTGAGGACGTGCTGGTCAATTCCATCTATGCTTTTGGAATGCGGTCGCTGGCGCGGATGTTGGGGGAATCTCCGGAAGCGGAGGAGTTCCGGCGGGAGGCGGACAAGACCCGGGACGCGCTGGTGGGCAAGTGCTGGAATGAGGAGGCGGGAGCCTTTTTCGACCTTTGCGGCGTGGGCGAGGAGCAGGTTGAGGTGGTAACCATAAGCTCGCTGATGCCGCTGACGCTGGCGGACCTGCCGCGCAACATAGTGGAAAGGCTGGTCGGTGAGTGGGTGTCAAATCCCGAGCATTTCTGGCTGCCGTACCCGCTGCCGTCGGTGCCGGCGTCCAATCCCAAGTTTATGCCGGGCAATCCGCGTGGGTTCATCTGGCGGGGGCCAACCTGGGTGAACACTAACTGGTTCCTGTCGCACTCGCTAAGGGGTCACGGGTACCCGGAACTGGCCGACACCATTGTTGCCAAGACCCACGAAGCGATTGAGCTGTCCGGGTTCAGGGAATATTACAATCCCTATACTGCGGAGGGTCTGGGGGCGCGGAACTTTGGGTGGACGACGCTGGCGCTGGACTTGTAGACCCGATCGGCTAATTTCAAATTTGATCTATTCCATTTATGGAATATAATAAGGGGTATGGCATGGGAGGTTGAGTACACCCACCAATTTGGAGAATGGTGGAGTGAACTGACGGAAGATCAGCAGGATGCCATTGCAGCCAGGGTGTTGTTGCTGATCGAACGGGGGCCAAACTTGCCTTTTCCCTTCTCTTCTGACGTACGAAGTTCACGCCACGGAAGAATGCGGGAATTAAGGATTCAGCGGTCCGGGAGACCCATTAGAATTCTATACGCTTTCGACCCCAGGCGTGTCTCCATATTATTGATCGGTGCTGACAAGACGGGAAATGACCGCTTCTATCAAGAGTACGTACCTTGGGCTGACGACCTATACGATCGCCACTTACAAGAATTGCGTGACGAGGGATTTATAGAATGAACGGACGTCAACCATTCAGCGAGCTCACCAAAGAGTTTAGCTCGGAGCGGAGAAGGAAAGTGGAAGCCATTAAGTCAGAACTTTTGGCAGAGATGGCGCTGCACGAATTGCGACGAGCCAGGTTTCTAAGCCAAAAGGAACTGGCTAAGAAGCTCAATGTCAACCAACCGGCGATAGCAAAAATGGAGCGAAGGGCAGATATTTACGTGTCTAGTCTTCGCTCTTACATCGAGGCAGCTGGGGGCCGTCTCAAGATTGTAGCTGAATTCCCCGACGGCGAAGTTGTGATCAGCAATTTTTCATCTTTAGGAAAGCCTGAAGATTCCCCTTAAATGCTGAAGGAGCAGATACTGGATCTGCTCCCTCAGGTTTTTGCCGTTTACTCTATCCGTCTGCCTACTCAACCGCCACAGGGACCGGTTCAGCATCGGGGACTGAGTCTTCCGCCACGGCCACACCGTCCGGTTCCGGGGCGTCTGCCGGGGTTTCCGCACTTTCTTCGGAAGCTTGACGCTGACGGCCGCGCCGCCTGGAGGGGCGGGCCGGCGGTGCGGGGGTTGCTTCGGCAGCCGTCCCATCGGCCACCGGAGCCTCCTGCTCCGGGGTTTGCGGCGTTTCTTCGGCAGCCTGACGCTGGTTGCTACGCCGCCGGGAGGGCCTCCGTGTCGCCGCGG
>JAJEDS010000350.1 GCA_022821365.1 Dehalococcoidia bacterium
CAAGGGCATGGTCTGGGTCTTACCCATCAGGTTGCCGGCGAACATGATGGTAGCTCCGAACTCGGACAGAGCCCGTGCCCAGGCCAAAGCCGTGCCGGTCAGCAGCGAGGGGGCCGCCAGGGGCAGCGTGAGCTTCAGAAAAGTTCGCCAGGGAGACAAGCCCAGGGTCTGGGAGATTGCCTCATATTCCCTTGGTACTGCCATAAACCCCAGCTTCGCCGACCGGACATAGAAAGGAGCGGCCACGAATATCTGGGCAAATACTACGGCCGCAGTGGTGAAGGGCAGGGAAATGCCCAGCTGGGCCAAAGGCGGCCCCAGTATGCCCTGCCGACCAAAGGCCAGCAGCATGGCCACTCCGGCCACCACCGGAGGCAGTATTATCGGCAACTCCACTATCTGGTCCACCACCCTCATTACTGCTGACCTGCTTCGTGCCAGGGACAGGGCGAAGGGAGTTCCCACCATCACCACCACCAACATGCTGATTGAACTGGTGAACAGCGACAGCCTCAAGGCCTGGAGAACGTTGTGGTTAAGCAAGCTGACCAAGGCAACTTCCTGCGAAAGCGCCCTGAACAGCAAGGCCAGGACTGGCAGGCAGATGAAGATGACGTACAGGGCAGTGGCTATGCCTCCCACGGGAATTCGGGTGGGAGATCCTATTGGTCCGGTGCCCGTGAACAGTCCTTTAAGGGAGGACGCCATTAGCGGGAGCCTGAAACATAAGTGGAACTTGTAACATCTAACGCGGGCAGTCCACTCACGGCGCGTCCCCTCCGGTCTCCAGTGGCGACCCAAAGCCGTAGCTGCTTAGAATTTCCTGGCCCGACTCTGACAGGACAAAATCCAGGAACGCCGCGCTTCCTGACTCCCGGGTCATCGCCGCAATGGGATAGCGAGCGGCCACGTTGACTGAATCGGGCAGTTCCAGGACGCGGACCGCGCCGCGAACCATCCTGGCATCAGACGAATAGACCACCCCTGCGTCGGCCTCGCCCAGGTTCACCTTCTGTAATATGCCCCGGATGCTGGCCTCCCGGGACACTACGTTTGCCAAGACCCGTTCCTCCAGTTTCGGGCCAAGGGCGGAATGGGCTGCAACCTTCTTCAGCATCTCTTCCGTATATCTCCCTATGGGAACTTCGGGCTGGCCCAGTACAATCCTGGTTCCGGGGGTGGCCAGCGGTTCCAGGTAAGTCCAAAAGGCGTCCGGTGAGTGTGAGAGGGTTCCGAACGCTTCCGAGTTCAGTCTCCCGCGGGAACCGGTATAGACCAGGACTGCCAGCCGGTTGCTGGCAAAATTGACCGGCGGAGCTACGGTCAATCCGAGAGCTTCCACCTCCGCCATCTGGTCCCAGTCGGCAGAAGCGAATATGTCTGCCTGCGCTCCGTGCTCCAACTGGGTCCGCAATCGCTGGCTGCCGTCAAAGATCAAGAGGACCTCACTGGCAGGGTGCAATGTTCGGTATTCCTCGGCGATGGCGTTGAAGGCCTCTGTCAGCGATGCCGCAGCGAAGACAGTAACGACGGAATCTTCCGCGTTGGTGGAGTTCCCCGACGGACTTGAAGAACCTGGGGGATCCCCTGTCCCGCAGCCCGCGGCCATCGCAGCCATAATTCCCATCGCCAGGAACAACAGGAAGTGAAGACTTTTCCAGTTGCTCAGGCGGGGACCATCCTTAGCGCCTTTGTTTTGTCCACCGGCTGTCAATCCTTGGCTGCGATAGACTGGGCTTTTCGCAGGCCCAGGCGGAGCCCGCATGCCGCCACGCTTCCCAGTTACAAGATTCTAGGTTTGGCGGTTATGCCTGTCAATGCGAAAGTTCTGTCCGCTAATCTGACGCCGACATTGGGTTAGCTGGTGGTTCACCAAGAAATTGTGCCAGCAAAAAAGTCGGGGCCCCAACCTGGGGCCCCGCTTGGTTCAGTGATTCTTGCCGGACGGCCAGTGCCCCGACCGTCCGATTAAGGGTTAGCGACGGTTACCGATCAACGATGGTGGTACCTTCCTGGGCCGTGATCGGCTGGGTGAACTCGTCGTACCGCAGGGTGGCGGAAGCAACCACGTCGCCAGCGCTCACCGACTCCACGTTGATGGTGAACTCCAGTTGGGATCCGGCCGCCAGGGACGGGACCGCCGTGTAGGTTACCGTGCCACCGGAGATTGCGCCGCCTTCGGCGGATACTATGGCGAACTGGGCCGGAATGGTTACCGTCAGCCGCACGTTGGTCATCGGGACATCATCGCCCTGGTTGGTAATGGTCACCGTGTAGTTGCCCTGCTCACCGACGCCCATCGGGTCGACGCCGTCGATGATGTTCAGGTGGGCCGCGGCTGCCGCAACGATGCTGATGTTCACCACTGCGTCGGCGGTGGCGCCCTCAGCGCTGGTGACGTTGGCAGTGTTGATGACCTCACCAACGGACTCACCTCGCAGCGTTACCTGGACCTCAACGGATTCACCCACCCCCAGGTCACCGATGGCCCAGGTCACCACACCGCCGGCTTCCTGGCCGCCGTTGTCGCTGGTCACGTAGGACATCTGGGACGGGATGTTGTCCGTAATAGTTACGCCGGTCAGGTTGGCCGTACCACTGTTGGTGGCAGTGATGGCGTAGGTCCGTTCACCATCCACGTACAGAGCCGACCCGCCAACTTTCGTCAGCGTTACCGCCGGTTCAAGCACGTCGATGGAGGTCTCTGCCGTTACGGTTACGTCTCGATCGGTGGCGGATACGGTATTGGTAATGGCTCCGCCCACCGTGGGAGTGCCGGTAATGGTGATGGTGGCCGTGGCGCCCGGGTCGATAGAGGCAATGGTCCACTGCAGGCTGCCGTCTTCGCCCAGGGTGGCTTCAGGGTCGGCCACTACGCTGCCGATCTCGGCAGGCAGCAGGTCAACCACCGAAACGTTGGATGCCACCGCGTTGCCGTTGTTGGTTACCGCGATGGTGAACACTGTCTGCTGGCCCAGCAGCGGGGTGGCGTTGTCCACCGTCTTGGTTATGGCCAGGTCAGACTTGGTAACCAGGGTTGTGGCCTGGGCCGTGGCGGTAGCGCCCTCGTCCGAATCAACGGTCGAAGTATTGACGATTTCGCCCGGATCGCCGGTGGTGGCTACCAGGGTAACCATGGCCGATGCCTCGGCGTCCAGGGACTCGATCAGCCAGCTAATGGTGCCGTCGGCTCCCACCGCTGCCTCCGGGTTGCTGGACACGTAGGTCAGGCCCTCGGGCAGAATGTCGGTCAGGACGATGTTGGTCAACGCCCCGGAGCCGTCGTTGGTCACCGTGATCTCGTAGGTCAGGTCGTCGCCGGAAATGGTCTGTTCCGGACCGGACTTGGCCAATTGCAGGGAACCGGGGATTACGCTGGTCAGCGCGGTATCCTGCCCGCTGATGCCTTCAACGGAGACGGCGGTGGCAGTGTTAATCTGCTCGCCGACGTTGGCTGCCGTCAGCGTCATTGTGACGGAAACGGATTCACCCGGTGGAATGTCGCCCAGGCTCCAGGTAACGGTGGCGCCGTCGGAACTGGCGGCTTCCGGTATGGAACTGATGAACGTCAGACCCTCGGGCAGTTCGTCGGTCAGGGTTACGTTGGTAGCGGTGGTGTCGCCGCTGTTGGTAACGGCGACGGTGTATTCGCCGGTCTTGCGCAGGCCAAGGCTGGCAGGACCTTCCTTGTTAACTTCCAGGGTGGGCGACTGCCACGTCTTGGTGTGGGTGTGGCTGAACATCGTCTTGTTGGTGCCTTCTTCCAACACCTGGATCAGCACCTGGTTGTCACCCAGGGCGGGCTCAACCTGCCTGAGGGTGACCACGGTTTCACCGTTTTCGTTGGTGGTGGTGGAAACAGACTCGCCCAGATTATCCAGGGTAGCGGCGGGGTCCCCGTCCACGATGGACCAGGCTACGTTGGCATCCGCGATGGGAGAGCCGTCAGTAACCTTGTAAATCCGCACTAGCATCGGATGTTCGGTCCCCACCAGGTTGACGCCGTCCACGGGGAACTCAACATCCATATCCACCCAGTGCTTAACGGCGAACACCTTGTGGGAGTCGCTATCCATTATCTGGGGGACGAAGGCGGTTACGTCGGTGTCGCCCGTGCGGGTGGCGGTAATGGTCAGGGTGGCCTGACCGTTGTCGTCGGTAATTACGCGCCCGAAGTAATTGTCCACCTTGCGGGGATTCTCTCAGCCAAGGGAGACGATGTCGCCCACGGCCTCGCTGAAGCGGTTGAGGAACACTTCCACCTCAACGCCGTTGGCCGGCGTACCGTCGGCCCCGTTCACCGTCACGGTGAAGGTGTGCTGGCTGAAAATGGGGTTCCAGTCTTCCACCGGGCTAATGCTGACCGCCGTTGGCGTAGTAGCCGGTTCGGTCTGGGCAATCACCGTGTTGGTAACTTCGGCCAAAGATTGGCTTCCGGCCAAATCGGCACGGGCGTCTTCGTCCAATCTAACCTGCGGGAATCTGGTGTAGGTTGCAACCGAGGCGGTGGAGGGAGGAGAGGAGTCTTTCTGGACTTCCGGGGAGGGTTCTACAAATTTCACCATGGCCGGCGCATCAGTCGAAGAGGATGGCGCTAGCAGCATCGTGCCGGTAACTATCCCGGCTAATGCAAGCACGGCAATAATGCCGAGCATCCACGGAAGAGTCTTAAAGGTTGATGGGCTCATTTGTACCTTCCTCTGTCAGGTTTGTGGATAGAAGTGTGTTGAAGAAGTGAACGCCGGCAATGTTGGGGGAACACCAAATTGCCTATCGGAATGGCGAATTTCGACGCAAAGAATTTTACATGGCAGTTATGGAAAGTCAAGGGGTACCCTTTGGCCGCGCTATCCGCAGGAGCCCGGAGAGCGACACCTGAGGCACTCCAACCGAATTGACTCCCGCTCAATTGCCACCGCCTTCCCACCCCTATTAAACGAAGCAAACACCCCAGTATTCTCACCTGTTCAGGGATCGGATACCCAAGAATTGGCGAAGTGAAGAGTTGAGACAATATACAAATACGATTAGCTTTTCACCATAAATTCACGGCTACATTTGTTTCTACGCGCTGCCGCCGACGTTGAAGTTGTCCCGCCAGGTCCTGGACTGATGGATACGGTGGAGGGATTGCAGGGCAGCCAGCGAGCTGGGCCATATGTTGACATTGAGGTCATTGGATTAGAGGCAACTGCATTTCAGGTATTGGTCAAGCTCGTTTTAAGGGAAAGTGCGGATGCCACGAATTCGGCTGGAACGACGCCGGAGGCAGGACTCTCCAGGTGTGTTTCTCATGTTGCCTTGTCCAGGGGAATCACAGTTGAACCAGAAAGGTTGGTCTGCCTGAATTCGCCCCGGCCTGTTTCTCACCACAGAGGCTCAGAGGACGCGGAGTTGCAAGGAGAATCTCTGTGCTCTTCCGCGTACTCTACGCCTCTATGGTTAAAGGGAGTCTCCAAATGCGATTCCCATGCTGCCTGTGTCAAGGTAGCGTTTCGGTTCAGGTGGTCCGAACGCGAGAATAGCGTCTGCCCCGGTCCCCTAGCAAGACCACCTGATCTTGAACGGTATCTGGGTCAAAAATGGGTTGACATACTGGAATAAAGGACTATACTAGGAAGTTGCCGAATATGCCTCAAGAACCTTTTTTTGCTCACTTCCCGAAGCAAATCACACACCCTAATACCACTTTGCCAAATTTTCCCGGCCACTAGTCCCCATCCTGCGTTCGCAAAAAGGAGAATGGAGTATGGCTATGTCTCCCGTGTCTAATGGGCATTCCAATGGCAAGGCCAACGGCGCCGGTTCAGCCTCCGCCAGGGTCAAGTCTTATGCCCGCATCGCCGAGGTCCTGGATGTGCCTCACCTTATCCTTAGCCAGGTACAGTCTTATGAGTGGTTCAAGAAGGACGGCTTGGCGGAGGTGTTCAGAGAATTTTCTCCCATAACCGATTACACCGGCAAGAAGTACGAACTGCATTTCCTTGAACACACCTTTGAAGAGCCCAAGCTCTCGCCGGCCGAGTGCAAGGAACTGGAGAAGACCTACAACCAGCCCCTGACCCTGAAGGCCCTGCTGGTCAAGCTTGAAACCAACGAACGGCTTGAGCAGGACATATTCATGGGCGAAATTCCCGTAATGACGGAAACCGGAACTTTCATTATCAACGGCGCCGAGCGGGTAGTGGTCAGCCAGTTGGTTCGCTCCCCTGGCGTTTATTTCAAGCACGACAAGTCGCCTTCGGTGGAGCGCAACCTGTGCACTGCACAGGTTATTCCTTCCCGGGGAGCGTGGTTGGAGTTTGAGACCAGCATCAAAGACATTCTGTCCGTTAAGGTGGACAGGAAGCGCCGCGTTTCGGTTACAACCTTCTTCCGCGCCATGGGCGTAACCAGGGAAGAAATGGTGGCTTATTTCTCCGACGTAGATACTGACGAAAGGCACCAATACATCCAGACTACTCTGGACCGGGACCAGCCTTCTTCAGAGCGGGACCCCCATTTCCGCGAAGATGACCTTCGCAACATGTGGGAGTGGCTACGCCCTGATCAGGACTTCGATATCGAAACTGCCCGTCAGATCGCTTCGGCCCAGGTGGAACTTTACCGGCGACTGCGCCCGGGAGAGCCTCCCAGCGTTGAGAACGCAAGTAATCTGATCAAGACTTCCTTCTTTGATTCCAGGCGCTACGATTTGGGGCGGGTTGGCCGCTACAAGTTTAATCGCCGTCTCCAGATCGAAGAGCGTGCCGACCAGCGGATTCTGTCCCTGGACGATATGCTCCGGGTGGTGCGCACTCTCATCCTGGTCAACCGGGGCGAGGAACGGGCCGACGACATCGACCACCTGGGCAACCGGAGGGTCAGGGCCGTGGGCGAACTGGTGCAGAACCAGGTGCGCATCGGGTTGTCCCGCATGGAGCGCATGGTCAAGGAAAAAATGACCCTGGTGGATGCCGAAGAGGTGGCCCCCCGGGGTCTGGTGAACGTGCGGCCCGTGGTGGCCGCCGTGCGCGAGTTTTTCGGCGGTTCCCAGTTGTCTCAGTTCATGGACCAGACCAATCCCCTGGCGGAACTGACCCACAAGCGTCGCCTTTCTGCCTTGGGGCCCGGTGGCTTGTCCAGGGAGCGGGCCGGTTTTGACGTGCGGGACGTGCATTTTTCTCATTATGGCCGCATTTGCCCTATTGAGACGCCTGAAGGGCCCAACATTGGTCTGCTTAGTTCCCTGTCGTCCTATGCGCAGACCAATCCCTATGGTTTTATTGAGTCACCCTACCGCCGGGTCCTGAAGTCCATCTCTAACACCGCTCCTGACCTGGAGGGTCGGGAGGTTACTGAGGACCTGGTTGGCCTGGACGGCAAGGTGCTGGTCGCCGCTGGCAAGAAGCTTAACCGCTCCAACGTGGGGGCAGTTCGTGAACTGCCGGCCGGTACGATGATACGTGTCCGCCCGTACGTTTCCGGCGGTTCCGAGTTCGTGGAGTACATGTCCGCGGACCGGGAGGAGAACTTCCGCATCGCCCAGGCCAACTCCGAACTGGATGCTCTGGGCCAGTTCGTCCACGACCGCGTCGAAATCCGGTTGGGCGAGAACTACGCCCAGGACTCGCCGGAAAACATCGATCTGATGGACGTGTCGCCCATGCAGATTATGAGTATTTCCGCGGCCCTGATTCCTTTCCTGGAGCACGACGACGCCAACCGCGCGCTGATGGGTTCGAACATGCAACGGCAGGCAGTGCCGTTGTTGCGTCCCCAGGTGCCCGTTGTGGGCACTGGCATTGAAGAAAGGGTGGCCAGGGACAGCGGGCAGGTGGTCCTCTCCCGCGCTACCGGCGTGGTCTCCTCCGTTTCGGGTCGGGACATCGTCGTTACCGACGCCGATGGGCTGGACCACCACCACGACCTGGTCAAGTTCTCCCGTACCAACCAGGGGACTTGCTTCGACCAGCGTTCCATCGTCCAGAAGGGCGACCGGGTGCTGGTAGGCGATACCCTGGCCGACAGCTCGTCAACGGACTCGGGCAAGCTGGCCCTGGGCCAGAACGTGCTGGTGGCCTTCATGTCCTGGGAAGGATATAACTACGAAGACGCCATCATTATCAGCGAACGCCTGGTGAAGGACGACCAGTTCACGTCCATCCATATTGAAAAGCACGAAATGGAGGCCCGGGAGACCAAGCTGGGCCCCGAGGAAATCACCCGCGACATCCCCAACGTGGGCGAGACCAGCCTGCGCGACCTGGACGAGCGCGGCATCATCCGCGTCGGCGCCGACGTGGGGCCTGGCGACATCCTGGTGGGCAAGGTAACCCCCAAAGGCGAGACCGAACTTACCGCCGAGGAAAAGCTGTTGCGGGCCATCTTCGGTGAGAAGTCCCGCGACGTGAAGGATACCTCTCTGCGCGTCCCCCACGGGGAACGGGGCAAGGTTATTGACGTAAAGATTCTCAACCGGGCTAACCGGGATGACTTGCCCCCGGGTGTCAACGAGGCCGTCCGTGTCTGGATAGCCCAGACCAGGAAGATTTCGGTGGGTGACAAAATGGCCGGACGCCACGGCAATAAAGGCGTGGTGTCCCGCATCCTGCCGGTCGAGGATATGCCTTTCCTGGAAGACGGGACCCCGGTGGACATGATTCTCAATCCCATCGGCGTCCCCTCCCGCATGAACTTGGGTCAGGTGCTGGAAACCCACCTGGGCTGGGCGGCCCGTGGCCTGAACTTCCGTGCCCATACGCCGGTGTTTGACGGCGCCTCCGATGATTCTATTGAAGATTCCCTTTCCCGGCTCTGGTTTGCCGAGCAGTCGGGCGCGATAGACGGTGGCCCAGCTGAGTGGTCACCGAGCATAGACTTTTCCCGCATCAACTACTGGCTGGAAGAACGGGGTTATGACGGCGACCGCCTGTTCGACGAGAATATCCGTGGCGAGGCGCGGGACGCGTGCCTGAGCATCTGGCTCAAGGACAAGGCCGGTATTGAATCCAAGGCAATGTCGTCGGAACAGATGCACGAGGAAGCCCTTCGCGTGCACCGCGAGCGCGGCATAGCCCCGCCCATCTTTGGCAAGTTCCAGCTCTATGATGGGCGGACGGGCGACGCCTTTGACCAGCTGGTGACGGTCGGCAGCATCTACATGCTCAAGCTGATTCACCTGGTGGAGGACAAGATTCACGCCCGTTCCACCGGCCCCTACTCCATGATTACCCAGCAGCCCCTGGGCGGTAAGGCCCAGTTCGGCGGCCAGCGTTTCGGCGAAATGGAAGTGTGGGCCCTGGAAGCCTACAGCGCTGCCTACAACCTTCAGGAGGTGTTGACGGTCAAGTCCGACGACGTGGCGGGCAGGGTCAAAACCTACGAAGCCATAGTCAAGGGCGAACCTATCGGCCAGCCCGGCGTCCCCGAGTCCTTTAACGTACTGCTCAAGGAACTGCAGAGCCTCGGCCTGTCCGTGGAACTACTGAACGAAGAAGACCGGGCTTCTCTGATGGAAGGGATGGGGGACGAATCCGAGTTGTATGAATCACTGGAGGCGATTTAATGGTTAGAATGCAAGACAGAACCGAGACTCCGGCTACGCAGTTCAATGCGATTTGTATTTCCGTCGCCTTTCCGGAACAGATACTGAACTGGTCCCACGGCGAAGTTACCAAGCCCGAGACCATCAACTACCGCACCCTGCGGCCCGAGAAGGACGGCCTGTTCTGCGAACGGCTTTTCGGCCCCACCAAGGACTGGGAGTGCTTCTGTGGCAAGTACAAGCGCATTCGCTATCGGGGCGTGGTCTGCGACCGCTGCGGTGTGGAGGTTACCCGCTCCAAGGTCCGGCGGGAACGAATGGGCCACATTCGCCTGGCAGCCCCGGTGGCCCACATCTGGTTCAGCAAGACCAACCCCAGCCGCCTGGGCCTGCTGCTGGATCTGTCGCCCCGAAACCTGGAGCGCGTCCTGTACTTCGCCCAGCACATCGTTATCTCCGTTGACTCAGAAAGGCGGACAGAGATTATTGAAGAGGAGAGGCTGCGGGTTGAGCTGGAAAAGGAAAGAATCCAGTCTACTCACGAACCCCGCCTGACCGAACTTCAGGAGAAACTTGACTCCCTTGAAGCGACAAATGATCCGGAATCCGCCGCTGAAGCCGTGGCCGTCCAGGCCGAAAAGGAGGCCCTGGAAGACCAGATCGCCAAGGAGGAAGGTGACCTGGAATTCAAGCTGCAGGAAACCATCAGCGAACTGGAAGACCTGAAGTCTCTCAAGATTCTGACCGAATCCAAGTACCGGGAACTGAAGGATAAGTACCCTGACCTGTTTGAGGCAGGCATGGGGGCCGAGTCCATCCTGGAGATTCTGCGCAACCATGACCTGGAAGCTATCCGCGAGGACCTGGTGCGGGAAATGCGGTCCACCTCTGGCCAGCGCCGGAAGAAGGCCATCAAGCGGCTGCAGGTGGTGGAAGCCTTTCGCAACAGCGGTAACCGGGTTGAAGACATCATCCTGACCATGCTGCCCGTCTTGCCTCCGGAACTGCGGCCCATGGTGCAGCTGGATGGCGGCCGCTTTGCCACCAGCGATCTCAACGACCTTTATCGCCGGGTGATTAACCGCAACAACCGGCTCAAGCGGCTCATGGATCTGGGCGCACCCGAGATCATTATCCGCAACGAGAAAAGGATGCTCCAGGAGTCAGTGGACGCCCTGATCGACAACGGACGTCGCGGCCGTCCCATCCAGGGCAGCCACAACCACAAGCTCAAGTCCCTGTCGGACCTGCTGAGAGGCAAGCAGGGTCGCTTCCGTCAGAACCTGCTGGGTAAGCGGGTAGATTACAGCGGTCGCTCCGTCATTGTGGTTGGCCCGGAGCTCAAGATGAACCAATGCGGTCTGCCTAAGCGTATGGCCCTGGAACTGTTCAAGCCCTTTGTCATGCACCGCCTGGTGCTGCTGGGCGTCTCCCCCAACATCAAGAGCGCCAAGCGCATGGTGGAAAGGGCCCGCCCCGAGGTATGGGACATCCTGGAAGAGGTCATCAAGGACCGGCCAGTAATGCTGAACCGGGCGCCCACCCTACACCGGCTGGGCATCCAGGCCTTCATGCCCACGTTGATTGAGGGCAACGCCATCCAGCTTCACCCGCTGGTCTGCTCCGCTTTCAACGCTGACTTTGACGGCGACCAGATGGCGGTCCACGTTCCCCTGTCCCGCATGGCTGTCCACGAAGCCCAGGTGGCCATGCTCAGCACCCACAACATGCTTTCACCGGCCTCAGGCGAGCCCCTGGTGGCTCCCACCCTGGACATGGTGCTGGGCTGCTACTACTTGACGGAAATGGTGGAAACCCAGAAGGAGGAATCGGCCCGTTTCTATAATATTGACGAGGCCAGGATCGCGGAAGCCGCCGGTCATATCAACTTGCGGGAGCGCATTTACGTAAGGCACGTGGAGCGCCTGGACAGCGATGAGGAATGGGTTGAGACCACCCTGGGCCGCCTGATTTTCAACGAAAACCTGCCCGAGGAGATGGAATTTCAGAACAAGCTCTTCGACAGCCGTGCGCTGAAGGGCCTGACCTCCGAACTCTATTACAGGCTGAGCAACGAACGGATGGCCGACGTGCTGGATCGGGTGAAGAGTATGGGCTTTGAATATGCCACCCGGTCGGGCCTTACCGTATCCATCAGCGACCTGCAGGTGCCTTCCCAGAAGGGCGACAAGCTTCAGGAAGCTGAGGAACGGGTGTCCACCTACCGGGACAGCTACGATCTCGGTCTGATGGACGACGACGAGCGCTACAACGAAGTGGTGGAGGCCTGGACATTCGCCTCCGACGAAATCGAAAGCCTGGTCCGTGATGAACTGCGGAACTTTGGCGGTATCGGCGTGATGGCCCAGTCGGGTACCAAGGGCAACATCATGCAGATCAAGCAGATGGCCGGTATGCGCGGCCTTATGACCAAGCCCACCCGCGACTTCTCCCGCGAGATTATCGAGCTGCCGGTAAAGTCCAGCTTCCGTGAGGGGCTGACCGCCCTGGAGTACTTCATCTCCACCCACGGCGCCCGCAAGGGTCTCGCGGATACGGCTCTCCGTACCGCCGACAGCGGCTACCTGACCCGCCGCCTGGTGGATATTGCCCAGGAGGTTATAGTCCTGGAAGAGGACTGCGGCACCTATGACGCTTACTACATCGAGACCAGGCCCGATGGCACCCCCGAGGCTACGTTGCCCGAGCGCATCGCCGGCCGAATAGCCGCCGCGCCCATCATCGACGAGGCCACCGGGGAATTCCTGGTGGACCGCAACGACATGATCGACGAATCAATGGCCGAACGGATCACCGCCGCGGGAGTAATCCAGGTGCCTGTCCGGTCTCCGCTGATTTGTGAGACTCGCCGGGGCGTCTGCCAGATGTGCTACGGTCGCCTGCCGGCCACCGGCAAGATAGTTGAACTGGGCCAGGCCGTGGGTATCATCGCTGCCCAGAGCATCGGTGAGCCCGGCACCCAGTTGACCATGCGTACCTTCCACACCGGCGGCGTCGCGGGGTCCGATATCACCAGCGGTCTCCCCAGGGTGGAAGAAATTTTCGAGGCTCGCAAGCCCAAGGGCGTGGCCATCCTCTCCGAAATTGACGGCGAGGTGCAGCTGCCCCTGGACTCGGAAGGGCGCCGCCTGGTCGAGGAACCCGTCCGAATCGTAGACCGGCAGGAGTTCCGCGAAGAATACCTGCTGCCCGAGGGCGTTCAACTTCTGGTGGATGAGGGCGATGAAGTGGAAGCGGGCATGCTGATGGCCGCAACCCTGCCCACCCTGGGTTACGAGACGGACATGGACGAGACCAATGAGTCCCAGCCTGTCCTTGAAGTAGTGGCCAACGTGGGCGGGCGCGTCGAACTGGGGGACAGCCTCATCTCCATCGTCTGGGAGGACCCTGAAGAGCGGGAGTACCTGATTCCCGTTGGGGATGAACTGGTAGTTTCCCACGGTGACATGCTCAAGGCCGGCGATCGCCTGACCGCCGGTCCCAAGAACCCCCACGACATCCTCAGCATCCAGGGCACTGGCGAACTGCAGCAATACATGGTCAATGAAGTGCAGCAGGTCTACCGGTCCCAGGGTGTGGGAATCCACGACAAGCACGTGGAAATCATTCTGCGGCAGATGCTGCGTCGGGTCCAGGTGAAGTCCATCGGCGACTCCGACTTCATCCCGGATCAGGTGGTGGACAAGGTCCAGTTCCAGGAGAACTGTGCCAGGGTGTTGGCCCAGGGCGGCGAACCCGCCACCGCCGAACCCGTGCTGCTGGGCGTTACCCGCGCCTCCCTGCGCACGGACAGTTTCCTGGCCGCTGCCGCTTTCCAGGAAACTACCCGAGTTCTTACCCAGGCGGCCCTGAGTGGCCAGCACGACTATCTCCAGGGCCTGAAGGAGAACGTCATCATTGGCCGGTTGATTCCCGCCAGGCTGGATTCCACCACCCTGGTCGAGGAACCGGACATCCTGGCGCTGCCCGGTTTCGACGAAATCGGCGCGGTGGAGGAACTGGTAGCGGCCGGATGGCTTGAACCTGGTGATGCTTCCACCGGCGCTGCCATGACCTTTGGCGGCGGTTCGGAAGACCTGGCCACCTCGGGCTTCTTCGTCGAGAATGAGTCCAACCTCATCGGTGACGATGGTGACATCGCAGGTGGATCACCCGCCGACGGCCTGGGGCTGGTTGGCGAGGTGGACGGTGGGCAGGACCTATCCGACTTCTCCCTGGAGGGCGATGCGGAGATCTAACCCCATGGCAGGAGCCGGTTCAGCAGGCAAGGCAGGACAACCCAGCCTTGCAGTTGAACTGGCTCCGGCCCATCCCTGTGGGCTTGCCCTGCGCAACCCGGTGATGATTGCGTCGGGCACCTTCGGCTACGACGGTTATGGTCGTGGCCTTACCCCTGAAATGGACCTCTCCCGCCTGGGGGCGGTCATACCAAAGACCTTAACCCGCCTGCCCCGCGAAGGCAACCCTGAACCCCGTTGGTATCCCGAGTCCTACCGGGTCGCCCGCGAAAACCACGAACCCGTGATGCTCAATGCTATTGGATTGACCAATCCAGGCATCGAAGCAGGGCTGAAGGAACTGGCTCCGCAATGGGCCCAATGGGATGCCACTGTGCTGTTGAGCATGTCCGGCGACAGCGTTGATCAATTCGGCGACATGGCCAGGATGACCGCCGGGGTAGCAGGCTTTGAAGCCATAGAACTGAACCTCAGCTGCCCAAACGTGGAGCAGGGCGACCTGTTCAGTTACAGCCCCAGGGGCACTTCCCAAGCTATAGACGCGGTAAAGCGCCACGCCGAAGTGCCGGTGCTGGCCAAGCTGGCCCCTAACGTTCCCGACATCGTTCCCATCGCCCGGGCGGCGGTGGACGCCGGCGCCGATGCCCTGACCATCTGCAACACCATTCCGGCCATGACCATTGACCTGGAGTCTCGCCGGCCCGTGCTGGGCAACATCACCGGGGGCCTTTCCGGGCCGGGGCTGCACCCGGTGGCGGTGGTCCTGGTATACCGCGCGTCGCAGGCTGTGGATGTGCCCATCATTGGCGTTGGTGGCATCTTCACCGCGGAAGACGCCCTGGAGTTCATCCTGGCCGGTGCGACGGCGGTACAGGTGGGCAGCGCCAACCTGGCCGACCTTTGGGCGCCTTTCAAGATCCTGGAAGGGATGCAGGTCTGGCTGGGAGAGCGCGGCATATCCGACGTCAATGACCTGATCGGCGCTGTGGAAGTCTGACCGGTCACCGGTAATGGAACGGCAAAAGGGGCGGGCTGCAAATCCGCCCCTTTTCTTGTCGGGAGCTTTGTACGCGCCAGTCGCCTTTCCCGTTAGGCGGCGGCCACGGCGGCCGCCGCTTTGAATACTAACAGTCCAGCGTCCTCGGCATTGACTACCAGGTGATCGCCACCCTGGAACTCGCCGGAAAGGATGCCCCGGGACAGCCGGTTCTCCAGGCTCCGCTGGATGGCCCTGCGCAGCGGCCGTGCTCCGTAGACCGGGTCGAAGCCCTCCTCCGCCAGCCAGTCGGCTGCGGCCTGGGTCAGCTCGAAGGTTATGCCCTGCTCCGCCAGCCTTTCCGCCACGTCCTTCACCATAAGCCCCACTACCTGGACGATCTGCTCCCGGGTCAGGGGGTGAAAGATGATCGTCTCGTCGATACGGTTCAGGAATTCGGGCCGGAAGGCTTGCTTCAATGCGTCATGGACTGACTTTTCCAGCAGTTCCTTGTCGCCCTCCGTGGACTTGCCGCTGGTACTGAAACCCACGCCCTGGCGGCTCAGGTAACCCGTCCCCAGGTTGCTGGTCATTATGATGACCGTATTCCTGAAGTCCACGGTGCGCCCGTGGCCGTCGGTCAACCGCCCGTCCTCCAGGATTTGCAGCAGCATGTTGAATACGTCGGGATGGGCCTTCTCAATCTCATCGAAGAGGATCACCCGGTAGGGACGCCGCCGCACCGCCTCGGTCAACTGGCCGCCCTCGTCATAGCCCACGTAACCCGGCGGCGCGCCCACCAGGCGGGAAACGGTGTGCTGCTCCATGTACTCCGACATGTCCAGCCGCACCATGTTTTCCTCGTCGTCGAAGAGGAACTCGGCCAGGGCCTTGGACAGTTCCGTTTTGCCCACGCCCGTGGGGCCGAGGAAGATGAAGCTGCCAATGGGCCGCCGGGGATTGCTCAGGCCCGACCTGGCCCTGCGGATGGCCTCGGACACGGCACTGACCGCCTCTTCCTGGCCAATGAGCCGCTGGTGCAACAGGCCTTCCATGTTTATCAGGCGGTCCGCCTCGCTCTCCAGCAGCCGACCGGCGGGGATGCCGGTCCAGCTGGACACCAGGTCGGCGATGTCCCTTTCGCCCACGGTCATATCCTTGCTGCGGTCCTGGCCCAGCTTTTCCCGTTCCGTCCGGAAGTCTTCCTCCAGGCGCATTCGCTCCGTCCGAAGCTGGGCCGCCTGCTCGTACTCGCCTCGCTGAGACGCGGCTTCCTCCCGGTCGGTCAGGAGCCGGATACTCTCTTCGAGTTGGTGGCAGCTGTCCGGCATCCCCTCGGCGTCGATGCGCACCTTGCTGGCCGCCTCGTCTATGAAGTCGATGGCCTTGTCCGGCAGCTGCCGGCCCGTTATGTAACGGTCACTGAGCCGGGCTGCGGCTTCCAGGGCTGCGTCTTCGATCTTCACCTTGTGGTGCGCCTCGTAGCGGGGCCGCAGGGCCTTCAGGATTTCCACCGTGTCCTCCACGGTGGGTTCCTCCAGGTACACGGGCTGGAAGCGCCGCTCCAGGGCAGCATCCTTCTCGATGTGCTTGCGGTATTCGTCCAGGGTGGTGGCGCCGATGCACTGCAGTTCTCCCCGCGACAAGGCGGGCTTCAGCAGGTTGCTGGCGTCCAGCCCGCCCTCGGCGGCGCCGGCGCCCACCATGGTGTGGATTTCGTCCAGGAACAGAATAATCTCCCCCTGTCCCTCCTTCACCTCGTCCATCACCGCCTTCAATCGTTCCTCGAACTCGCCGCGGAACTTGGACCCGGCAACCATAGCCCCCATGTCCAGGGCCAGCACGCGCTTTCCCTTGAGTGAATCGGGGACGTCGCCGGCGGCTATCCGGGAAGCCAGCCCCTCGGCGATGGCCGTCTTGCCCACGCCGGCCTCGCCGATGATGACAGGGTTGTTTTTCTTGCGGCGGGTCAGGGTCTGGGCCACCCGCCGGATTTCAGCGTCCCGACCGATGACCGGGTCCAGCTTGCCTTCCTCGGCCAGTTGGGTCAGGTCAATGCTGTACTTTTCCAGGGACCGGTACCGGCTCTCCGCCCGCCGGTCGTCCACACGGTGGGCGCCGCGAATGGTGGTCAGCGCCTGGTACACCCGTTCCTGGTCGATTGCAAACTCCTGGACAATCCTGGCTGAGTCCCCCTGGGGCTCTCGGATGGCGGCGATGAACAGGTGTTCGACGCTGATGAATTCGTCCTTCAACCGCCGCGATTCCTCCTGGGCCGTGTCCAACAGCCGCTGGATGCGGGGTGTGGTGTAGATCTGTCCAGACGCGTTGGCCAGCTTGGGGGATGCTTCCAGCAGTTGTTCCAGCCGCGCCCTCACGGCAGACGCGGAGACTCCCAGATGGTCCAGGATGCGCGCCGGAACGCCGTCCTCCTGGTTGAGCATGGCCAGCAGCACGTGCTCTAGGTCCCACTGGCTGTGGCGGTAATTCCGCACCAGTTCCTGGGAGTCCTGGATAACCTGCAGCGCCTGTTCGGTAAAGTCTTCTGATCTCATAGTCATAGCTTCATCTCCCGGTTAAGCCAGCTAGGACCCTACCCGTCGCCACGGGCCGCCCCGCAGCCGGCTGATAATAGATGTGATGAATAACGGATAAAAGCAGTGCGTTTATTCAGTTCCGGCATTGCCTCCGGAAATGTTCCTTATTCCCTACCGCCTACAATGAGGCAGGTAAGGACGAGGGTAAAGCGCCAAACATCAATCCTCTCATGCCTGCCGTCGTATCGTCTGATGGCCCCGCGAACCCGGCTGCTGCCGCAGTTCCTCGATGGTGGTGTTCAGGGTCTTGATTTCCCGTTCCAGTTCCTCGATGCGGGCCATGAGCTTCAGGGCCACCTCGGCCCCGGCCAGGTTCACGCCCATATCCTCGGTAAAAGTCTTGATACGGCGCAGCCGTTCGATATCCGCCTCGGAGTAGAGCCGCTGCCTCCCGTTGGAGCGGGATGGCCAGATAAGCCCCACCCGTTCGTAGTAGCGCAGAGTCTGGGCGTGGAGGCCCACCATGCGCGCCGCGATGCTGATAACGAAGCAAGGTTCGTCGGAATGGTTTCTTTCGTAAGCCATTTCTATACCCTCTGTTCGGTCCGCAAGTCTCTCAGCTTGCGGTATAGCTCCTGCTCGTCTTGACCAGGATTGCTGGGCAGCACCGCCTTGACCGTGGTGTACAGGCTGCCCCGGCTGCCTGGTTTGTTCAGTTCCGGCATACCCTGCCCGCCCATTCGGAACCGGCGGCCGTTCTGGGTTCCCGGGGGAACGGTCAGGGCCACCCTTCCCGTCAGGGTGGGGACAGTAACCTCCGCGCCCAGGACCAGGTCATCCACCGGCACCTCCACTTCGGAGTAGAGGTCCTTGCCCTTGCGCTCGAAGCGGGGGTGGTCAATCACGGTAACGGCCAGGTAAAAGTCGCCGTCGCCGCCCCCGGCCGGAATATGCACCCGGGAACCTGTGTCAACGCCGGCCGGAATTTTAACCTCCAGCCGCCTGCCATCGGGCAGGCTAACCGTCCTGGTAGCCCCTTCGGCAGCCTCGGCCAGGGTAATGTCAACCTGGTACTCGGCCGGTGCGTGGCGCGGCGCCGTTCTTTCAGAACCTAAATTATTGAAGAGCCGGTCAAATATGTCGTCCGTGCCGAAGCCTCCGAAGTCAAAGCTGACACCGTTGTTTCCGCCAAAGTCGCCGTCGGTGTAGAAGTGGTACCCGCTGCGGCCTCGGCTGTGGGCCTGGGCTTCGGCCTGCTCTATCTCATCGGCGTGCATCCAGCGGTCGCCGTATCTGTCGTACTTGCCCCGCTTGTCCGGGTCCGAAAGGACGCCGTGGGCCTCGTTTATCTGTTTGAACTTCTCTTCTGCGGTGGGGTCGCCCGGGTTAACGTCGGGATGATACTGGCGGGCCAATTTACGGTAGGCCTGCCGGATATCCTTGTCACTGGCGTCTCGGGCCACTCCCAGCAATTCATAGTAATTGGCTGGCATGGTGTTCACCTCTTGAGGGTGGTTGCCGTCGTACTGATATTGTATTGGCACAAGTATGGGCTGTCAAGAATAATGGCTCATTATGATGAAGATACTTGACAAGTATAACTCAACTATTTAGAATAATCAGCATAGCATTGATATGAATCATATC
>JAJEDS010000274.1 GCA_022821365.1 Dehalococcoidia bacterium
GTGTCGAAGACCAGGGTATAGACCTCCGCAGTCTTGCCGCTGACCGTCTTGCCGCCGGCGGCCACCACGTTCTCCACTTCCTCGAAACCGATGTCGGCGGCCCAGTTGGCCTCACCGGTCTGGATCATCGCCGAACGGACAGGCGCCTCGGCCCGGTAGGTGTGGGTTATGTACTGAATGGTTGGGGCCTGGGCGAACCAGTTTTCGTTGGGCAGGTAGTCCTCGTAGATCTCAAACTGGGTGTTGACACCCGGCTCGTACCCGATAATCTTGTAAGGCCCGAACCCGATGCTGTTCAATGCTCGCTCTTCTTCGGTGGCATTTTCGAACCATTCCGGGTCCTGGAAATCCGCGAAGAGGGCGGTGCGCGGGTAGATGGGGCATGGGTTGGGACAGACAGCGTGGAAGGTGAGGTCATTGATGACTTCGCCCGTCATGTCCGGTCCCGTCCAGGTGATGGAAGCGCTGGGGTTGGCCGGGAAGGCATTGTATTCGACGCCGTACTTGGCGGCGGCGGCGTTCCAAGGCGCGCCGTTGTGGAACTTGACGCCGTCCCGGAGGTTAAACTGCCAGCGGTCCAGGTCTATCTGTTCCCAGCTTTCCACGCCGGAAAGGGGGACTATCTCGGCAGTCCGGTCATCCAGCCAGGTCAGGAAGTCGGAAACGAAGTCCGTGCAGCCCATGCTGTGAATTTCCGCTGAGCAACCCTCGCTCCACATTCCAATGCTGGCCGGTTCGGCCTCGGTAACGATGGTGGCGTGGTTCTTGGCAGGGTCGGCTGACGCGGGCGCTGCCGCTGCAGCCGGAACGGCCGTCGGGGCCGGTTGTTCCTGTGCCGGAGCCGGCTGTGCTGCCTGGCCACCGGTAGACTGGTCAGCCATGGCCGGAGCTTCAGGCACGGCCGTGGCTGCGGGAATCATCTGGGGTGCGAAGGTTGCCGTAGGAGCCGCTTCCTGCTGTTGTTCCGCAGCCGGAGCGGCGGCAGGTTCTTCGGCGGCGCCACAGGCTACTGCCAGTACCGCAATCAGGGGCAAAATTGCCCAGAAGCCGCGCCTAAAGGATTTGGCGAACGCATTGGTCAGGTTTCCCACGATTCACCTCCAAGCTTTACGGATAACATCCTATATTGCTCTGTTTAAATTATCTATCTTGCCTCCTTAGCCATCAGATTTACAGTATTACGTATATGGCAATTCGGTTATATTACAGAATTAGTTGCGTGTCAATAATAATTATCATCAATCACGGTGGACAAAGCCGTTGACTGGTGCGTTCTGTTCAATTTCCGGCGCTGACTTGAAGAAGAGGCGTGGGCAGGCTGCGCAATTGCACGGTTCGCTACCTGTTGGGTTGTGAAGTGGGTGAACGAAGGGGGGGCGGGTAATGCACCCGCCCCCGGTAGAGTGGCGAAGAAGTGGGAACCCGGGTGGGTCCCCGTTTCGTGTCAGATCACTCGGTGAACCGCATGGTGTTGCCGCGAAGGCGGGGAGCGTAGTAGGGCTGCCATTCGATGTCGTCGGCAAGACCATATACGTAGACGACCTCGAAGAAGGGCAGGAAGATAGCATCTTCGTAGGCGAAGTCGGCAATTTCTTCCATGGCCCTGGTCCGTTCGGGGCCCTCGGGAATGGAGTTAGCTTCCGTCTTCCAGGCCTCAAACTCCGCGGTGCAGTGGCGACTGCTGCGGCTGAAGCAGCTAAGGCGAGAGTTGTTGAACCGCTGCATGTCCAGAATCTCGTTGGACGTGGCTACTTCGTAGGCGTGGGATGAGCGGAAAGCGGGTCCCGGGGGATCCCGGTCGGCGCAGTCCATAGCTTCCTGGTAGCCGGGTTCACCGGAGAAGCGACCGCAACCGGAAATCTGCAATTCCCTGGCAGCGCCCAGGTCGCCAAAGGAGTTCAGCTGGGCGTTGACGTCAACGTCGCGCCAGAACTGGACCACGGCTTCGAGGAGTTCCTCGCCGCGGATGTTAGAACCGGGGCGGGTGTTGATGTGGATTTCGGGGTTGTCTTCCCTATTGGGGCCCTGGTAATATCCCGCCTCTTCCAACAATTGGCGAGCCAGTTCAGGATCGTATTCCCGCCACTTGGAGTTTTCCGCAGTAATGCCGACGGTACCATTCATTGATATGGCGTTGTGGCAGGGGATCTGGCCGTTAAAGAGGGAGTCAAGCAGCGTCTGGCAGTCGATAGCGTGGGTAAGAGCCAGGCGGACATTCTTCTTGGCCAGTTCCTCGTGGAAGACCGTGTCGAAGACCAGGGTGTAGACCTCGGCGGTCTTGCCGCTAACGGTGTTGTTCACGGTCTCCGCTTCCTCGAAGCCGATGTCGGCGGCCCAGTGGGCTTCACCGGCCCGGATCATGGCCGCACGCACGGTGGCTTCACCGCGGTAGGTGTGGGTCAGGTACTGGATGGACGGGGCCTGGGAGAACCAGTTCTCGTTGGGCAGGTAGTCCTCGTAGGCCTCGAACTCGGTGCTGACGCCGGGGGTGTAACCGGTGATCCGGTAGGGGCCGAAGCCGACGGTCATAAGGGAACGCTCCTCTTCGGTGGCGTTCTCAAACCATTCCGGGTCCTGGAAGTCGGCGAAGAGCGCGGTGCGGGGGTAGATGGGACAGGGGTTCGGGCAGACGGCATGCACGGTCAATTCGTCAATGACCTCGGCAGTCATGTCAGGACCCGTCCAAGTTACCGACGCGCTGGGGTTGTCGGGGAAGGCGTTGTACTCGATGCCATACTTGGCGGCGGCGGCGTTCCAGGGCGCGCCGTTGTGGAACTTGACGCCGTCGCGCAGGTTGAACTGCCAGCGGTCGATGTCAATCTGCTCCCAGTCCACCACGCCGGAGAGGGGTACTATCTCGGCGGTGCGGTCGTCCAGCCAGGTAAGGAAGTCGGTTACGAAGTCCTGGCAGCCCATACTGTGAATTTCAGCAGAGCAGCCTTCACTCCAGGCGCCGATGCTGGCAGGTTCCGCCTCGGTAACCACTACCGCGTGGTTCTTGGCCGGATCGGCGGAAGGTGGCGCGGCGGTGGGGGCGGGCGCGGCGGTGGGGGCGGTTTCCTGCGCCTGTGCCTGCTCTTGCATTTGCTGGCCGGTCATGGCCTCACCGGAAGCGGCGGGCGCCGCCGTGGCCTGGGGTATCATTTGGGGTGCAAAGGTGGCGGTCGGGGCCGCCTGTTGCTGCTCCGCAGCGGGCGCCGCTGCCGGTTCCTCCGCCGCGCCGCACGCCACTGCCAGAACCGCTACCAGAGGCAGGATTGCCCATAAGCGACGATTGAAAGAATGAGCGCATAGTTTGATAAGGTTTCCCAAGATTTACCTCCGTATTTCGCCAAATGCGTAATCAATTAATGCTCTTCCGTTGGTTGAAATGCCTCCTTCCCGGTTAGATTAACTACCTTATGCCGGTAGCTTGCAGCTTTATATTACATAAGCTTGACCCTGTCAATTCCTTTCACGAATTGCGGCAAATTCTTGCGAATAACCTATAGGTACCAAGGATTATTGAAGGAATTGATTATTTCTCTTGCCTACACCGCCGAGGGTTACCTGCGGCTATGGTATCGGAGCAGGTGGCATTGGCATTGGGCCTGGAGAGACACTCAGGGTTGGACCGGCTTCGAGGTTTCCGCCTTCGGGGGAACGCCGGTTAGCCCCCAACCTTCTTTTCCGGCCCATGCGATAGCCCTGCCGGAAAAGAGAGTTCCCTTGACAGAGCGCGGCGCCCCTGCTATTAACAGGCCATGAAAGAGACTGACCTGCTGATAATTGGCGCGGGCCCCTACGGCCTCGCCGTGGCTTCCCATGCCAGGCGGCTGGGTATAGAGTGCATGGTGGTGGGCGATCCCATGAGTTTCTGGTGGGACCACATGCCGGCCGGAATGAAGCTGCGCTCGCCGACTTCCTGGCACCTGGACGCAGTCGGGGAACTGACCTTTGAGCGATTTCTGGAGGTCAGGGGCCTGAAGCCTGCGGAGGTTTCACCCATCTCCCTGGGCCTCTACCTGGAATACGCGGAGTGGTTCC